>JAUXBK010000081.1 GCA_030619405.1 Sedimenticola sp.
CCGGCAACAGTGGCAGGATGACCCCCGACAACAGCAGAAACTTGGCCAGGGTGGAGATCTCCTGGGGCTCTAAATTCTCGATCAGGCGATGGGACAGGGGGCGGGCGCTGAGGGTGAAGACCACGGCGACGAACAGCAGCATCAGAAACCAGGGTGGCAGCAGTATGACTGCCGGACCATAGGCGTAGACGATCAGGGAGATCAGGGGCTGCAGCAGACCGGTTTGCCCGGCCTCCAGTTTGTGATGGTAGAACAGAGCGAAGAACAGAATCAGCCCGATCATTCCGGCCAGATAGAGCCGGTATGTCGGGTCCAGGGTATAGAGCACGAACCCCAGTATGGCGATGAAGGTAAAGGTGCGGGTGGTGCCGAGTCTAATGGCTGGATTGACCGGGCGTTCCTTTCCCCTGATCAGGATGTATTCGCGGAACTCCAGGCCGGTGAGAAAACCGAACAGGGCCACCAGAACGAAGTGAAACCAGACCTGGGACAACAACTCGCCGATCAGGGATTCATTGCCCATGGGGAATGCGCTCCAGTGGATCCTGCCGAAAATAGGCCTTCAGCTGCTCGTATACCGCGGGTGCCTGTTGATGCAGCAGCCCGGGCGCGGTACAGAAATACTCGCATATCACCGCAAAAAATTCTGCCGGGCTGGTGGCGGCGCAGGGGCTGATCGGTGTGTGCTGTCCCTGTTCCAGGCGCTGCACCAGGGTATCATAGGCGTGGCTCAGTGTTGCCGATCACCCGCTTTACCTCTTCCCCGCTGAGCACTTCTTTCTTTTCAAGCAGAGCGGCGAGGCAATCCAGCAGCTCCTGCTTGCTGGTGAGGATTTCCCGGGCTCGGGCCTGTCCCTCTTCCACCAGGGCCTTGACCTCTTCGTCGATCAGGCGGGCGGTCTCTTCGCTGTAGTTGCGTTCTTCCTGTTCTTCCACGCCCAGGTACTGCAGCTGGCGCCGCTTGCCCCAGGTGAGGGGACCGAGCCGCTCGCTCATGCCCAGCTGGGTCACCATGCCGTGGGCGATCTCCGTGGCCCGCTCCAGGTCGTTGGAGGCGCCGCTCGAGACATCCCCCAGCACGATCTCCTCGGCCACCCGGCCGCCCAGCAGGATGGCGATCTGGTCCTTCAGTTCCTGTTCGGTGGAGAGGAACTTCTCGTCCACCGGCAGCTGCAGGGTATAGCCCAGCGCCGCTACGCCGCGGGTGATGATGGAGACCTTGTGCACCGGTTGGCCGGTGGGCACTGTCTCCGCCACCAAGGTGTGTCCTGATTCATGGAAGGCAACCCGGTGCTTCTCTTCCGGATTGATGGTGCGGTGTTTTTTCTCGGGACCGGCGATGACCCGGTCGATGGCGGCCTCGAAGTCCTTCATGGTGACGTTGTCGTGGTTTTCCCGCACCGCCCGGATGGCCGCCTCGTTGCAGATATTCTCCAGATCGGCACCAACCATGCCGGGGGTGCGTTGGGCCACTACCTTCAGGTCCACGTCTGGTGCCAGCTTTATCTTGTGGGCGTGTAGTTTTAGAATTTCCTCGCGTGCCACCAGATCCGGTTTGTCCACCAGGATCTGGCGGTCGAAACGGCCGGCCCGCAGCAGCGCCTTGTCCAGAATTTCCGGCCGGTTGGTGGCAGCCATCACCACTACGCCGGTGGAGGGGTCGAAGCCGTCCATCTCGGTCAGCAGCTGGTTCAGTGTCTGTTCCCGTTCGTCGTGGCCGCCCATCACCGGTCCGGCGCCGCGGGCGCGGCCGATGGCGTCCAGTTCGTCGATGAAGATGATGCAGGGGGCCTTCTCCCGGGCCTGCTCGAACATCTCCCGCACCCGGGCGGCACCCACGCCGACGAACATTTCGATGAACTCGGAACCGCTGATGTTGAAGAAGGGCACCCCTGACTCACCGGCCACCGCCCGTGCCATCAGGGTCTTGCCGGTGCCCGGTGCTCCCACCAACAGCATGCCTTTGGGCATACGCCCGCCCAGGCGCTGGATGCGGCTGGGGTCCTTGAGGAAGTCGATGATCTCCTTCAGCTCCTGCTTGGCCTCTTCCGCGCCGGCCACCTCGTCGAAGGTCACCTTTGGCAAGGAATCGGGATGGATGTGCACCTTGTTGCCGAGATTGAGAAAACCCTTGCCCATGCTCCCCATGCGTTTGGCCATCCAGCCCCACAGCAGGAACAACAGCCCGAAAGGCAGCACCCAGTTGAACAGGAAATTGCTCAGCCAGTCACTGCTCTGTCGCACTGTATATTTTACCCCCTGCTTCTCCAGCAGGGTAGCTAGATCCATGTTCAACAGCGGGACGGTAATGAACTTCCTGGGCTGACTGGTGCGTTCATCCTTGATGGTGAGGGATCCACGGATCAGCTTGTCGGTGACCACCGCTTCGGCCACCTCCTTTTTATCGATATACTGCAGGAATTCGCTGTAGGGGATCTCCTCCCGCTTCACCTCCTGATAGTCCTGCCAGACCTGGAAGGAGAAGAAGATGAACAGCAGGTACATGATCAGGGTGAAGTTCGTATTCTGCCAGAACTTCCGTTTGGTGGTCTTGTTGATCTCGATCTGGGGCTTGTTGTCGTTACCGCCGAGGGAGAAGTCGTTCTTCTTCATTTTGTCGTTCCTGATTGTTATTCGTGGTTATTATAACAACTGTGGCGGATGATGGGGGCGGTAACAAAGGGTCCAAGGGGGAGTGATTAAAAAGGGGACGCGAAGTTCGCAGAGAAACGCAGATATCGCAGAGCATCAACCTGCTCATTAAACATTGCGCATGAATTATCGTAGGAGCGGCGCCCCGTGGCGAATTTGAGTGCTGCGTTGTTCGTGGCGGGCACCCCCTTCTACGATGATGCTAAGTGATATATTCAATGATCGGATTAATGACAGCAGACCTGCGCCAAAATAAGGAGCACTGAGGTGACACACATTACAGATGACTATGCCCGAAAAACTGCCAGCAAGACGCTGAAGGAGTTGTCAGTATCGTTTGACCTGGGATTGTCCAACGAAGAGGTGGAGGTTCGTCGCAGGCAGTACGGGTATAACGAAATCCAGGAACACGAAGAGTCGCTTTGGCACCGTATCTTTCGCCGCCAAGGCGTTCGCCCATGAAATCACGGAACGGGTTGAAAAGGCATTCGAAACCAGCAAGCTCTCAGCCGGCTATATCAAGACCCATGAATCGGCCATCATCCGCACTATCGAGGAGGTGGACATCTTTGCCGAGGTAGTTCCCGAGGACAAATATCTGATCGTCGATACCCTGCAGAAGGCCGACTACATCGTCGCCATGACCGGCGATGGGGTAAACGACGCACCTGCACTGAAGAAAGCGGACTGCGGCATCGCCGTGTCCAACGCGACGGATGCGGCGCGGGCCGCCGCCGACATTATCCTCACGGCACCGGGACTGTCGGTGATCAACGAGGCGGTGAAACAGGCGCGGATCACCTTTGCGCGCATGAAGAGTTATTCCATTTTTCGCATCGCTGAGACCATTCGCATCATCCTGTTCATGACCCTCTCCATCGTAGTGTTCAACTTCTACCCGATCACCGCCCTGATGATTATCATCCTGGCCCTGCTGAACGACATACCGATCCTGGCCATCGCCTACGACAATACCAAGATCGAGAAGCGCCCGGTGCGCTGGAACATGTCGGAGATGCTCACGGTGGCCAGCACCCTGGGTATCTCCGGTGTACTCTCTTCGTTCCTGCTGTTCTTTATCCTGATGGAACTGGAGTTCTCTAGCGAGATGATCCAGTCTATGATGTTCGCAAAGCTGATCATCGCCGGTCACGGCACCATCTATAATACGCGTGTCGACGACTGGTTCTGGAAACGGCCTTATCCTTCATGGATCCTGTTCACCTCAACCTTCTCCACCCGGGTGCTGGGAACTCTGATTGCCGTCTACGGACTCCTGATCACCCCCATAGGCTGGACCTACGCCCTGTACATGTGGGCCTACGCCCTGGCCTGGTTCGTGTTCAACGATGGCATTAAGATGCTCACCTACCACCTGCTGCGCAAACGGGGACTTTATGCCTGACATCCTCATCACACATGAAGATCGAACATGACCCTGTCCCCTTGCTATCTGCTTCCTGCAATGCCTCACGGTCTGGAGGCATTGCCTGACCTGGCCCTGAACATGCGCTGGTCCTGGAACCACGCCACCGATGCCTTGTGGGCGCAGCTGGACCCCAAGTTGTGGCAGCAGACCCACAACCCCTGGCTGATCCTGCAGAGTATCTCGGAACAGCGGTTGCAAAAGCTCGCTGACGACCCGAAATTCACAACTCAACTCACCCGTCTGGCTGAACAGCACCGGGAGGCGCTCAAGGAGCAGAGCTGGTTCCAACAGAAGGAATTGAAGCAGCGGTTGAGCTGCATCGCCTACTTCAGCATGGAGTTCGGCCTGACCGAAGTCCTGCCCCTCTACTCTGGCGGCCTGGGTATCCTGGCCGGTGACTGCCTGAAGACCGCCAGCGATCTTGGCGTGCCCCTGGTCGGCATCAGCCTGCTCTACCAGCAGGGCTATTTCCGTCAGGTGCTGGACAGTCACGGCCGCCAGCAGGAATTCTATCCCTACAACGATCCAATCCAGATGCCGGTGATGCCGGTCAGGGATGCAACCGGGGAATGGCTGCGGATCTCCATTCCCCTGCCCGGACGCACCCTGCGGCTGCAGGCGTGGCAGGCGGTAGTGGGGAGGGCCAGACTCTATCTGCTGGACAGTAACGATCCTCTGAACAGCCCGGCCGACCGCGGTATCACCGGTGAGCTCTACGGCGGCGGCTCGGAGATGCGCCTGCAGCAGGAGATGGTACTTGGTATCGGCGGCTGGCTCCTCCTGGAGAAGCTGGGACTGAACGCGGAGGTGTGCCACCTCAACGAGGGACATGCCGGCTTTGCCATCCTGGAGCGGGCCAATGGATTCATGCATCACAACGACTGTGATTTCGAGACCGCCCTGACCGCCACCCGTGCCGGCAACCTGTTCACCACTCACACGCCGGTAGTGGACGGCTTCGACCAGTTCAGCCGGGAGCTGATGACGCTCTACTTTGTCCGCTATCGTGAGCAGCTTGGCATCGACATGGAACGTCTGCTGATCCTGGGCCGCTCACCCGGTGCAGGGCATGATGCCCCTTTCAATATGGCCTGGCTGGCGATACGGGGTTCGGGTGCCCTCAATGGGGTCAGCCAGTTGCACGGCAAGGTGAGTCGGGCCCTGTTTCAGCCTCTGTTTCCACACTGGCCCAAGCAAGAGGTGCCAGTCGGTCATATCACCAACGGCGTTCATATGCCCTCCTGGGACTCTGCTGAATCCGATCGCTTCTGGACCAAGGCCTGCGGCAAGCAACGCTGGCTGGGGACCCTGGAGACCACCGCCGAAATGATCCGGGATCTGCCGGACGAGGCCTTCTGGTCCCTGCGCAGCGACGGGCGGCTGCAACTGATCGACTACGCCCGGACTCGCCTGCGGCAACAGTGGGCGCAATCCGGATCACCCGGCCCTGATGAGTCCACAGAGCTGCTGGACCCCAACGCCCTCACCCTCTGCTTCTCCCGCCGTTTTACCAGTTACAAGCGGCCCAACCTGCTGCTCACTGATCCGGACCGTCTGGCGCGGCTGCTGATCGACCCCACCCATCCGGTGCAACTGGTGATCGCCGGCAAGGCCCACCCACTGGACGAGCCGGGCAAGGCCATGATCCAGCAGTGGATCCAGTTCATCGAGCGCTACCGATTACATGCGCGGGTGGTGTTCATCAACGACTATGACATCCGGGTAGCGGAACAACTGGTACAGGGGGCCGACCTGTGGATCAACACCCCCAGGCGCCCCTGGGAGGCCAGCGGCACCAGCGGCATGAAGATCCTCCCCAACGGAGGCCTCAACCTGTCCGAACTGGACGGCTGGTGGGCAGAGGCGTTTCAGCCCGGGGTGGGATGGGCCATCGGGGATCGTCTGGAACATGATGGTGACCCGGCCTGGGACTGCTTGGAAGCCAATGACCTGTACCAGATCCTGGAACAGGAGGTGATCCCCTGTTTCTATCGACGTGACGCTCATGGGATCCCTCGGGAATGGGTGGCCCACATCCGCGCCAGCATGGCGGATCTGACCCCACACTTTTCCGCCAATCGGATGCTGAGAGAATACGTGGAAAATTACTACCTTGAACTGGCCAACAGCTATCGCCTGCGGGCGCAGGATCATGGAAGAGCAGCAAAGCAACTGAACCAGTGGCGACAGAACATCCGCATCCACTGGGCGCTGGTGCATTTCGGCGATCTGTCCGTCCAAAGCGACGGCTCCCATCACCGGTTCAGCGTTGCCCTTTATCTGGACGATCTTCCGGCAGACAGTGTGCAGGTGGAACTGTTTGCGGAGAACGTGAATAAGGCACCGGAAATCCACCCCATGGAACCGGGGGAATCCCTTACCGGGGCGATCAACGGCTTTGTCTACAGCTGCCGGATCGAGACTTCACGGCCGGTTGCCGACTACACACCGCGTGCGCGCCCGTACCACCCTCTGGCGTTGCTACCATTGGAAGCCAATCAGATTCTGTGGCAACGCTGAGGTACAGCGACTTACCATTTGAACAAGGAATCCAACTATGAAGATTGCCTTTCACGGTGCAGACCATAGCGTTACCGGCTCCTGTCACATGGTCATCTGCAATGACAAGAAGATACTCATCGACTGCGGCCTCTATCAGGGTGGCCACGAACTGAACGGTTACGTTCGCAGGGTACAAATTGCAAACACAGACTGGTGCTGCCGGGTAACAGCCACTACTCATTACATTCCTGGAATACTCTTGCCTTGCAACTGTTGCAGATGTCGCGGTCCAGCCTGTTATAGATTTCGCGGATGGCCTGTGTCTTCGAGTCAAAGAAATGGTCGCTGCCTATCTTCTTGATGAAGCAGGTTCTGGATACGAATTCGTACACCGCGGACTTGAGTCCGACAAAATAGAGGCCACCACCGAGAGCCTTGAGTCGGTTATGTTCTGTGACCAGTACATCCGCACCACTGAGGTCGATAAAGTTGATACCGGAGGCGACGATCAAAATGTGTTTGATATTGTCACGTTCGACGATCTGCTGGATGCGGTTCTGAATGTGGTTGATGGAGCCGAAGTAGATCGACATGTCGATACGTATGATCTTCAGCTGCGGGCAGGTCTTCACCGGCTTTATTTCGATATTGATCAGTTTACGTGTGCCGGTAAGCGAGGAATCGTCAAAGGCTAACGTCGGAATACTCGGGGTTGATGTGCGCGACAGGAAGATCACCAGCGATAGCAGCACGCCCAGGTAGATAGCAAATTGCAGTTCCAGCAACAGTGTGGCGAAAAATGTAGTGAGCAGGATCGATGCCTCCGATTTGCTGAACTGGAAGATCTGTTTAATGTGATGAAAGTCGATGAGGTTGTAGGCCACGATGAGGATGACACCACCCATTGCGGCAACCGGCAGGTAGGCGGTCAATGGTGCGATCAACAATACAATCAGCATCAGGAATACAGCGGAAAAGATCGCTGACAGCGGCGTTTTCGCGCCGGCGGTATAGTTGACCCCCGAGCGTGTGAAAGAACCGGACCCGGCATAACTGGAAAAGAAGCTGCCGCACAGGTTCGACAGACCCTGGCCAATAAACTCTTGGTTGGGGTTGATGCGCTGGTTCGACTTGGAGGCAACCGCGCGGCTGATGGACACCGCCTCGATCAGGCCCAGCAGTGCAACCGCAAAAGCATCCGGCGCCAGCATCTTGATGGTACCAAGGGAGAAATCCGGTGATGACAGTGGCGGCAGGTGCGCCGGGATTTTACCCACCAGTTCGATGTGGTGCGCATCCGCCCCAAGAAAAATCGCAACCAGGCTGCCGACAATCATACCAACCAGTAGGTTGGGCAGTTTCGGCAGGTATATTTTGCACAGCAATACCGTTATCAATGTCGTCACAGCAACGATGAAGACATACACATTGATCTCATAAATATCATTGTATACATCGACCCAGGTGTGCAGAAAAGATTCGCCCTTTGGGATGAAAATGCCTAGCACATGCTTCAGCTGACTGGTGGCAATAAGAATGGCGGCGCCGGCGGTAAAGCCGATGACCACGGTATGCGAAACGAAGTTGACCAGCGCTCCGAGTCGGGCAATGCCGAAGGCGAGCTGATAGACCCCGGCGAGGAAGGTCAGTGTCAGGGCAAGTTCGATGAATTCGGGGGAGCCCGGTTCGACATGGTGGCTGACGGCCGAAAATACGACGATGGAAATTGCGGTCGTCGGACCCGAGATCAGGTGATGGGATGAACCGAAAAGTGCCGCGATGATGGGTGTAACCATCGCGGTGTACAGGCCGTATTCGGGCGGAAGCCCGGCGATAGTGGCAAAGGCCACGCCTTGTGGGAGTACGATAACCGCACCTGTAAAGCCGGCCACCAGGTCGGTCCGAAGGGTCTCGGCATTGATCATGCGAAACCAGGTCAGAAAGGGAAACAATCTGTAAATAGCGAAATGCATACAGGGATCAGCCTTGTGTCAGGATTTGTTGCCGATAGTGGCAGAGAGAATGCCGACGGTTGCGTGGGCTTTGGTAACCCTCCAGCCCGAGTACATTATCTCGGACGTCATACTCGGATAACCTGGAGTACCGAGGCAACCCAACACCCGGTAAGACCAAGCTTACTGGCGTTCTGTTCAACAGCCAGAAACCCTTGTGGGCGTATGCTGAAGAACAGGAGCGAGGGTATGCTGGCATTCTATTTTCAAGTTTCATCAGAAGCTCTAAAACACCAGATTCATCATGATCATCATCACGACTAAAAACAGCACTGTCATGATGCCGCCCGCTTTCATGAAGTCCGAAACCCGGTAGCCCGCCGGACCCATAATCAAGGCGTTAACCTGATGGGTGGGGATAAGGAAGGAGTTGGAGGTGGCAATCGCCACGGTGAGTGCGAAAACCGCCGGGTTGGCGCCGGAGCCGATGGCAATGTTGACCGCCAGTGGCACCAGTAGCACGGTGGCGCCTACATTGGACATGACCAGGGTAAAAAAGGTGGCCAGCACGGCTACCGCGGACTGGATGACCCAGATCGGCATATTGCCGACGACCGACAGTACCTGCTCGGCGATCCACTTCGCAGTACCGGTGGTTTCTACAGCCAGACCCAGGGGGATCAGTGAAGCGAGCAGGAATACCGTCTTCCAGCTCACTGCCTCGTAGGCTTCCTCGATGCTCAACACGCCTGACAGCACCATCCCCATGGCGCCAGTCAACAGCGCCACGGAGAGACGAATGTCAGTGAACAGCACCATGAAGAGTGCGATACCGAAGAAGAGGGTGGCCGGCAGGATTTTGTGTGGCCGCATCTCCTTTTCGTGGGGATATTCGGTGGTTACCAACACGAAATCACGATCTTGTTCGATCCTTTCCAGCGCATTCCAGGCGGTGTGAACTACCAGTGTGTCACCGGGATGAAGCGGCATACTGCGGATGTCGTCTCCTTCGCGCATGGTTTCACCGTCACGATGCAGACCGATCATGGCAATACCATAGGTCTTGCGCATCCAGACATCGCGGGCACTTTTGCCAATCAGTTTTGAACCTGGCGGGATAACCACTTCGGCGATGCCCGCGTTTGTTGCTGCAAGGGACTCGGCAAAGGTACGCAATCTTTCGCGCTTTTTCAGACCGTACTTTTCCACAAAGTGAGCGAGATCGTGCGGATCGGCGACTACACCCAATACCATACCGGCCTTAACTTCTGTGTCACGGGCAATAGTACCGGGACCGACCTGGGGTGCCTCACCGGAACGCTTGCTGGCAATTATGCGTACGCGATAACTGGTTTCTACTTCATCCAACTGTTTGCCTATAAGTGCACTTCCATCTGGCACCACAATCTCTGACAGTGCGTAGTCCACACCGTATACATCATGGAAGTAGGCCATGGGATCGGAGCCCACGGTGCTGCTTTCACTCTTGGTCCTGGGTAACACAAAACGCCCGGCCAAAACAAAGTAGACGATGCCTGTGACGATCAACGCCGCGCCTACCGGGGTGACCGAGAAGAGACCCCAGGTCTCCATTTGTTGCTCAGCGGGCAGTGCTTTATTGGAGGTGAGGATCAGGTCGTTCAGCAGAATCAGTGGACTGGAACCGACCATGGTCATGGTACCGCCGAGGATCGCCGTGAAACCCATCGGCATCAGCAGGCGCGACATGGGCAGGCCGGAACGG
>JAUXBK010000103.1 GCA_030619405.1 Sedimenticola sp.
CAGACCTCAACACCATGATTAGATCATGGATATATAACTTATTAGTTCTAATAGAAAAATACATTTTCAGACGAAAATTGGACACTCTGCAACGAGTACAGCCCGTTGCCTACACCAAAAAAATGACAGGATTTACAGGATTGTTCAGGATTAACAGGATTAACAGACTTTACAGAATTACATAAACCTGTTAATCCTGTCCATTTATTGAGGCGTTTTTGAACGGAAATGGCGAGGTCTGAATATGGCAACATAGTACGAACAACTAACCAAGTTTTTCACCACGAAGGACACGAAGAGCACGAAGAATTCCTGTTTTTAAATGTTTCTTCGTGTTCTTCGTGCTCTTCGTGCTCTTCGTGGTAATTCTTTTTCCACATTTAGAATTGCTGGTGTTTCATCCGCGTCAATCTGCGGCTGAGTGTCCGTTGACTCCATGAACGGTTACAAAAAATGTAAACACCCGAAGCTTTCCACCCCCCGCTACCGGGGGCTGAAGTGGCTCGAGGCGGATCTTCCCCGAGGCTACCAGCTGTGGTTACCGGGGAAGCGTTATAGCGTCAGCAAGGATCTCTCCCACTACCGGGCGCTGGACCGGGAACTGCTGGACCTGCTGGAACGGGATCGCTGGAAGTGGCCGGGCCGGACCATCTATTTCTTTTCCGATCTGCACGGGGATGCGGAAGCCTTCCTGGCGTCGTTGGTGGCTTCCGGCGGGGTGAAGAAGACGGGGCCATGGGACCGGGACCTGAAACTGACTCGATCCGGGCGGCACGCCCTGTTCATCATCGGCGGCGACTGCTTCGACAAAGGCCCCAGCAGCCTGCAGTTGCTGCGGGTGGTCCGGGTGCTGATGAAACGGGGTGCGCGGGTGAAGATTCTCGCCGGCAACCACGATGTGCGCCTGATGCTGGGGATTCATTCCCTGTTTCTGGAACGGGACATCCGCACCGCACACTTTTTCATCCGGATGGGACCGAAGGTGATCCCGCTGCTGAAGGAGATAAACGAGCACTACCTCCAGGGCCCAAAGGCGCTGCGCGGTATACCCTCCGAGCGGGAGTGCCGGCGGCGCATCTATCCCCCCAAGCGCTGGTTCAGCGAATTCCCCAGTGTCGCCCGCTGGGTGATGCCCGACGACGGTATCGAACGGGAGATGAAACGGCTGCGGGTCAAGCTGGACCGGTTCGAGGATGACTGTCGCAAGGCAGGCCTCTCCATGCGCATGGTCTATGCGGCGGCGAAGAGGTGGCGGCAGCTGTTCCTGAAAGAGAAAGGAGAGTTCGCCTGGTTCTTCGACAAAGTGAAGCTGGCCCACCGTGCGGGCTCGTTCCTGTTCATTCATGCCGGGCTGGATGACCGGATCGCCCGCATTATCAGCAACCAGGGGATCGGGCACCTCAACCGGCTGTTCGAGCGGCAGATCTACAGTGACCCGTTCGATTTCTATTACGGCCCCCTGGCCAACACGGTCAGGACCAAGTACCGGGAGGTGGACATGCCGTTGACCCGTCACGGGGTGCAGCTGGTCCATCGGAAGGGCATCCACGCCATCGTTCATGGACACCAGATCAAGCTGCATGGGCAGCGAATCATGCTCAGGAAGGGGATCATTAATTTCGAGTGTGATGCGACCCTGGACCGCAATACCCGTAAGCGGGAGAAGCTGAAGGGCCGGGGGGCGGCCGTTACCATCTTCCGCCCCAAGGGGATGGTAATGGGGGTCAGCACCGACTACCCTTTCATCAAACTGTTCGAGCCGAATGTGCTGCGGTGTGAATTGAAAGGGATTCTGAAGAGACCGGGCGTACGAAAAAAGCGGTGACCAATGAGCTCATTAGTTTCAGTATCGAGGGCAGTATCATGAAACAAGGAAAGAAGGCTTTCAGGCACGAGTCCCTGCAGGACGCCCAATCCACCCGAGGCATCCTCAAGGCCATCCTGAGCGGTATCGACAAGGGTAAGGTCACTTTCAGAGACGAGGACGACGAGATCGTGATGGAACCCGAGGGGCTGTTGCGCCTGAGACTGAAAGCGAGCGAGGAGGAGAATCGTCAGAGCATCCATCTCCGTATCAGCTGGCAGGTGGAGGATGAAGTGGTGAAGCGGAAAGGGTCCCTGACCGTTTCCAGCGATTGATTACCAGCGCACCCTCACCTCCTGCACCGTCTGCGCCGAACTGCGGTGGATGGTGAGGGTGATGTTGCCCTCCTTGAGCACGGTTCCCCGGGCGGGGACCGAGTGCAGCTTGTCCAGCATGAGCCCGGCCAGGGTGGCATAACGGCCCCGGGGCAGGTCGATCTTCAGCTTCTCGCACAGCTCGTCCAGCTCCATGCGGGCGCTGACCAGGTAGTCGTTGTTTCCCATGCGACGAAGCCACTGTTCTGGAAGCTCTTTACGGTCGTATTCGTCCTCCAGTTCTTCCACCACCTCTTCCATGATGTCTTCGATGGTGATGATCCCCTCCGCACCTCCGAACTCGTCCACCACCACGGCTACCACCGTCCCCTCTTTTCTCATTTCCAGCATCAGATCTTTGATACCTTTGGATGCCGGGACATAGAAGGCGGGGCGGATGAAATCGGTGATCGGCCGGTCGGGCTCGGTAGCGAGCAGGTCCAGGGTGTGCAGCATGCCGACGATGCGGTCGACCCGCGCATCGCAGACCGGCAACCGGACATGGGCCTCCCTGGCGGAAATCTCTCTTGCTTCACCGCAGGAGACCCCTTTCTCCACCGCGATCACTTCGATCAGCGGCCGCATCACTTCGTGGACCCGGGTCTCAGAGAAGTTGAACATGCGCCGGATCATTTTTTGTTCCACCGGCTGTATGTCTCCCCCTGAGACCGCCGGCATCTGCAGCATGGTGACGATCTCCTCCCTCAGGGTGAAAGGATTGCGGCCCTCTCCGCCCGCCAGCTTTGCCAGCAGGCGGGTGAGAAAGCTGAAGATGATCAGGATGGGGAAAAACAGATAAGAGAAGAAGCGGAGGATGAAGATGACTTTGGGGGTCAGCACGTCGGCCCGCTGTTGAAACACGCTCTTGGGGACGATCTCCCCGAAGATCCAGATCAGGGGGGCTGCCATTAAGATCGCCAGCCAGCTGCCATACTCCCCGAACAGGTGGATCATGAGGGCGGTCACCATGGTGGTATTGGTGACCACGGCGATGTTGGTGCCCACCAGGGTGGTGGAGAGCAGCCACTCCGGCTTCTCCAGCATCTCGAGGGCCAGCTTTGCACCCTTGGAACCCTTGGCCGCCTGGTGCCGCAACTTGATCTGATCAGCGCTTACCACGCCGATCTCCGAACCGGAGAAGAAGCCTTCCAGCAGCAGGCAGAGGGCAATGATCAGCAGGGTCGTGAAGATATCCATCTAATGGTCGTTCCCGTCAGCGGGTTCCACGGGTGCCGTCGAAATATCCGTTTCCGCCCCGGTTTTCTCTGACTGGGGGTCTGGCAGACGTTCCACTTGGAGTTCCAGGATCCGGTTCTGTGCCACTTTGGCCGCGGTGAACAGGAATCCCTCGATCCGGATCGAGGCACCATCGGACGGGAGTTCGCCAAACCCGTGCAGCACCAGGCCGCCGAGGGTCTCTATCTCGATACCGGAGAGGGCGGCGTCGAAGCGCTGGTTGAACTCTTCCAGCGAGATGGCGCCATCCACCCGATAACGCTCATCGCCCAACGGCTCGATGCAAAACTCTTCCACCTGATCCGATGGGCTGGGGATGTCCCCGAAGATACACTCCAGCAGGTCCTCCATGGTGACCAGGCCGGTGATGCCACCATACTCGTCGACGGTCAGGGCAAAGGAGCGCCGGCTGTGCCGGAACTTGTCGAACAGCTCCACCGCCGGCTTGGTCTCGGGGACGAAATAGGGTTTTCGCAACAGTTTCAGAAAGCGTTGGCGCTCCTGCTCCAGGCTCTCCAGATCCACGTTCAGGAGATCCCGGGCGTGTAGGATGCCGATGATGTCGTCACGGTGCTGACCATAGACCGGGATCCGGGACTGCCGGGTCTGATTCAGTAACTCCAGCATTTTCTGTACCGGGGCGTCGTAAGGGAGGAAAGTGATGTCGGCCCGGGGGGTCAGCAACTCCTCCAGGGTCAAATTGCCGAACTCGAAGATCTGATCGATGAACTGGGCCTCCATCTGGTCCAGTGCCCCTTCGCCCACCGCCTCGTGGGCCAGAGTGCGCACCATATCCTCGGTGACAAGGTTGCCCCGGGAGCGCTCACTGCCGACGATCAGGGTGGTGAACCAGTCGGCGACGATGCGTACCAGCCAGCGTACCGGCGTGATCAGGCGGGCAAAGGTATCGATGGGTCTGCTTTCGAACGCGGCGAAGGCGGTGTTGTTGCGGATCGCCAGGGTCTTGGGGGTGATCTCCCCGAAGACCAGCAGTATCGGCACCATCACGAACAGGTTGATCAGCTTGTTCTCGGCGCCGAACAGCTGGATGATCATGGCGGCGGAGAGGACGGAGGCGGCCACGTTGACGAACTCGTTACCGATCAGGATGGTGACGATCAGGCGCCGGGGCTCGGCGAGCATGCGCTCGATCAGCCCGATGCGCGGGTTCCTGTCGCGCCGCATCTGCTCCAGCTGAACGCTGCTCAGAGAGAACATGGCGGTCTCGGAGCTGGAGAAGAAGCCGGAGAGGACGAGCAGAAGGATGAACAGGGTCAGTTCGAGCCAGAATGCCAGATCCACGCTGCCGTGCCCCCGGTCAGTCGGAAAGTGAGTCGATGATGGAGCTGATGGGCTCCACCGGGTATCGGAACGGGTACATGCCGTCCCCTATCTGGGTCATCACGCCGACCTGGTGCCGATCACTGGCGTAGGCGATGTAGTGGTTGTCGATATCGCCCACGTGTTCCCACAGGGTGTCGTCACTGGACATCGGGGTGTGGCCGACCACGAAAGGGGTATCCGGTGGCAGGCCCATATTTTTTCGGAACCGCTTTACATCGCCCTTGGTGTAGCCGCTGGGTCTGCCGGGACGCATCATACGGTTGCTGATCAGTTGCTTGACCAGTTTCGGGTTCTCCTGGATGTTGGTGATCATCTCCGGGGTGATCGCCGAGGTGGCCGGGGCGGCGTGACAGGTGATGACCCGTTTCGAGGTGACGACATAAGCCAGTGCGTCGTAGAAGCGGGCCATCTCCTTGCGGTAGGCCTTGCCCCGGGTCTTGCTCAGGGTCTTCTCCCACAGCAGTCCCTGCGGGACACCCCCCTTCGCGATATCCTCGGAGAAACTGTCATGATTGCCCCGAATATAGAACAGCTGTTTCGGAAATCGCACCTTGAGCTTGAAGATCAGGTCCATGATCAGTAGCGAGTTCTCCATCTCGTCGTATTGTCCCTCCTCCTCGTTGTGCACCGCATCACCGAGAATCACCAGACAAGCCTGCTCCGCCTCCAGTGTCTCCAGAAAGCCGTTCTGGCTGAGGATGGTGAGCAGATTGTCGGGTTTGGCGTGCAGGTCACCGACGATGAACACCTGCATCTTTCCGGGGATGGTGACGAGCCCACCGGGTCTCCCGGCGCTGTTTTCCGGGCGGCAGGCCTCGGTCTCCATGATCTCGTTCACCTCTCTGATCAGAGAGAGGGCCTCCCTATCCGACAAAAGCTTGATTGGCCCACCGAAGATCCGCCGCAGACGCTGCAGTTTCTTTATGCGCCAGCGGATGACTCGATCGACTTTTTTGTCTTTCAGCAGCGGGGAGATACAGGATCTTGGGTTGGAGACGTGGCTTTTGAATATGAGATTCCCTTCGTCGTTGGTGATGCTGAGTTTGCGCGGGGGCAGCTCCTTCGGCAGGTCGAGGAACAGGCGTTGCTCCGGGTCCTCGCTGCCGAGGGTGATCCGGTCCCCGTCCTCCAGGCGGTAGAAGCCGCTGATCTCGGTGAAGTAGCGTGCCGGGTCGAACAGGATATAATTGGGCGGGCCCTCCTCGCCGTCACGCTCAATCAGCGGGCGCTCAGGGTAGAGGTCCAGCTCCTTGCCGTCCGGGTGGAGGTGGATCTGCAGCGGGTAATCTTTCAGGTGGACCCGGACCTTCTTTTCCGACAGCTGGTACGCCTCCTTGACATCCACCTCTTCGCACTGGCTGAGGCCGGAGAAGCTGTTTCTCAGCATCTTGAGCAGGGTCTTTCGGGCCTTGCCGCCACTCTTGGCCATATTCAGCTGTTCTCCGGGGCGATGATGCGCAGGGGTTTTTCGTCGGTACCCTCACGAATATAGACCTTCATCCCTTTCTTGTGCATATATTCCGCCGCCATCTGGTAGATGGCTACCTGATTCTGCACCTGTTCCAGGGTGATCTTCTGGTCTACGTGGTGGGTGCCCTGTCTGCTTCGCTCGGTCCGCTGCCGGTAGAGGATCTCCGCCGGCGGGATCAGAAACTCGAAAGCGTATCGTGCATGCCAGTTCACGGAAAAGAAATAGCGCTTCTTCGGGGGGATCCGGACCCGCTCCAGATCCAGTTCGGGGGGAGTGAGGCAGCAGGTCCACTCCTTGTCGAACACTGCCAGGGCATCTTTGTATCCTTTGCAGGGAAAGCCCAGGTGGATCTCCCGCGGGCGCAGGGTGAGGGCCTGGGCGCTCCACCATTTATTCAGGGCGAGATCCACGTAACCCTCTTCCGACCAGCCATTGATGCGTTGGATCAGGGTACTCTTGCCCGCCCCGGGGGGGCCGGTGATCAGCAGCTGCCGGAAGGTGATGTCGGCCGGAAAGGAAACGCCCTTGATCGACTGCAACGCCTCGATTGGCTCGGTCTTCAGCTGGAACATGGCTCTATTCTGAACGGGATGGCAGCAGAATAAAACCACCCCCCTCGTCGAAGGGGGTGGTTTCCGGGGGCAGATCTATCAGCCGAAGATGCCTTTGAACAGGAAGAAGAAGAGCGCGGCCAGGATGGCGCCCGCGGGCAGGGTAACGATCCAGGAGACGACGATACTGCCGATTACCCGCAGATCCAGGGCACCGACACCCCGGGCCAGACCGACGCCCATCACACAGCCGACGGCGATCTGGGTGGTTGAGACCGGCAGCCCGGTCTTGGAGGCCAGGACCACGGTGGTGGCGGCGGCCAGGGTGGCGCAGTAACCGCGGGTCGGGGTCAGCTCGGTGATCTTGGTGCCGATGGTCTGCATCACCTTGTAGCCCATGGTGGCCAGACCGACTACGATACCGGTGCCGCCGAGGAGCAGGATCCAGATCGGGATGCCCGCCTTCTGGGTCACCTCGCCACCGCTCTGGACGATGGAGACGACCGCGGCCAGGGGGCCGATGCCGTTGGCCACGTCGTTGGAGCCGTGGGCGAAGGCCATGGCGGCGGCGGTGAAGATCATCAGCGGGGTGAAGACCTTCTCCACGCTGGCGTAGCGATACTCCTTGTCGGCGGTTTCATCCACCTTCACCCGGTTGATCAGCAGCTTGCCGACGAGGGCGACAGCGACGCCTATAATGGTGGCCCAGACAAAACTTTCGGTGGTGGTGAGTTCCAGGTTGAGGTGTTTCAGCCCTTTGAACATGGTGACCAGGGAGACGATCCAGCCGACCAGAAAGACGTAGAACGGCCCCCATGTCTTGGCCTTGGCGAACGGGTCATCGGTATTGATGATGAGTTTGCGGACGCTCATCATCAGCAGCAGGGCGATGGTGCCACCGATCAGGGGGGAGACCAGCCAGCTGGCGACGATGCCGCCGATCTTGGCCCAGTTGACCGCGTCCACGCCCAAGCCCGCCACGGCGAAACCGACGATGGCGCCCACGATGGAGTGGGTGGTGGAGACCGGCCAGCCGCGGGTGGAGGCGACCATCAGCCAGATGCCGGCGGCCAGCAGCGCTGCCAGCATGCCGTATACCAGCAGTTCCGGTGACCCGGCGATGGCATCCGGATCGATGATGCCCTTGCGGATGGTCTTGGTGACCGTGCCACCGGCGATAAAGGCGCCGGCGAACTCAAAGATAGCGGCGATGATGATCGCCTGTTTCACCGTGACCGCACCCGATCCCACGCTGGTACCCATGGCGTTGGCCACGTCGTTGGCACCGATGCTCCAGGTCATATACAGGCCAAAGATGACGGCCATGGCGAAGAAAACGGTACCCCATTCAGAGATGATGTCCATGTTGGACTCCTTCGGTTTTTCTATTTGTCGCGGACCCGGCTGTCAGAGTGCCTGGCGACCGCTTGGTTGGAATGCGAAAAGGTGCCGGAAGTCACTCGATCAACGGGCGATCATCAGGCGCATGCGGTCGCCCACCTTTTCGGCATAATCGGCCAGGTCGCCAATCCACTGGATCATCTGATACCAGAAGATCACCGACACCGGCTTCAGATCATCCTCCTTGGAGAACAGGGTGCGGGCCAGGGCCATGCCCATATCATCCGTCTCATCCTCGATCCGGCCCAGCTCCTGCACCATCTCATCGACCCTGCTCGCCTCGCGTCCGCGAAAACCGGTCTCGATCAGTTCGTCCAGCTCCTCGACGATGATGGCCGCCTGGTTGCAGGTATCGATACAGCGGTGCACCAGCGCCATCAGGGGCTCCGCCATCCCTTCCGGCACCGTCATGTCCCGCTCCATCATCATGCCGGCAAGATCCTGGGCGGTGTCCGCAATGGAGTCCTGGGTGTCC
>JAUXBK010000193.1 GCA_030619405.1 Sedimenticola sp.
GCCCCGTCACCGGGTCGGCATCGCTGTCCTTGCTCCGATCGGTACCCTGATGGACCTTGGTGAAGGCCACCTCGTTACCGCGCGCGCAGAAGCCGGACTCTGGCTTGACGAACTCGATGCAGTATTGAGTTGGCGTGGCGTCCAGATCCGGAAAACCGTAAAAGCCCCGATCATCCGTCAGCTCAGTTTCCAGTACCTCCTCGTCGCCGGTGCCACAGAGCTCGTCGTCACCCGGATCGAGCAGGTGCACCGTAGCGTTCTCTATACCGGCGTCACACTCGGGACCGATATCGCCCGGATCGCCGATGATCAAATTCATGTTCGTGTCATCGCAGTCCTGCACACCGTTTCCGTTGAGGTCTTCCCATAGCCGATCGCCGAGAGACGGCCTGACGTCGAAGGTCACGGTCAGGTCGCTGGAGAGCTCGAAGGGGGTATCGAGGTTGGCGACTCCCTTCAGATTCCCGTTCAAGGCGAACTCTACCGGACCGAAGGCGCCCGCCGTGATCGGCGTGACCTTGACATCGTCACCGACACCGGGGTTACCATTGGAGAGGCGGCTGAGACCGGCGTCGAGACTCGCATAGGACACTCCCGAGGCGAAATCGAAACCGTACAGGATGTTGTCGCCGTTCTGCGTGAATATCTTCAAACCTTCCCCCGACCCACCGTTGAAGCCCAGGGTCCAGAAGTGAGCGCCGTCCGTCGCTGTGGCGACAAACTCCTCCTCTTTCGCGTAAGGGCCGACACTCACGTCCTCCGAGGAGGGCGGTGTCGTGTTGGGACCCGTCGTGCCGTCGTCCGGCGATTCAATCTGTTCCGAGGGTGAATCGTCGTCGAAGTCAAACGCCGCGTTGGGGGTGGGGTCCTCGAAGAAGACCACCACTGCCCCGGGGCCCGGAGCGAAACCGGTGGATCCACCCACGCCGCCCGAAAGGTCTGCCGCGAACGCCGGGTCGGGTGCGGCGATAAACCGGTAGATACCGTTGCCAAAAGTTTCTTTTCCCACTATTTTCAGCTGATATACGCCGCTCCACTCGTTGTTACCGGTATTGCCGCCGACGTTCCCGCCCGCGGAGTTGACGGTATTGATGTTGAAGTAGCCGCGGATAGAGTCGCCGACGTCGATCTGGCCCTTGACGGAGCTTTCAAGATTGCGATCGATCAGGTACTCTCGGTTCTCGTCGGACCCCTCGTTCTCGCCGACGTCAAAAAGTGACTTAACGTCGTCGGCAAGCGCGTTGCCGGCGAGTAACAGCCCCATCAGTGGCACCAGCCACGCTGCGGCCCTGCTGATCAGTTTCGTTCTTTCAAACATGTGCTTCGTTCCCCCCTACCTTACAGTCCATGGATAAAAACTCCCTTGCCACTGCCCCTGGAGCGCCATCAAGTCAGGCTACATCCGAACGTATTATATAAACAGCGAGATGAACTTAAATACTAGTCAAGAATTAAAGCAACAATCAGACCATAAAAATAATATATAAAGTAATCAGCCAGTTAAAAAATTCCATTGGCCACGCCAACCAGGAAGTGTAAAAAAAGTTGACACTCCGAGCAAAATAGGGTCCGCCCATTGGCCAATCATCGCGAGTAATGCACGACGCCTGGTGCCGGTTGAGATGGAGGTCCAGTGCTATTTTGTTACATTACCCCGAAGGTTGGGCTGAGCTTGTGAAACCCAATCTACAAATATTGCAATCCTTGGTCTTACTGTATAATCCGACAAAGTAGAATTAGCTTCCTGTTTCCAAAGAGATTGAATATGCTCTCCGGCTTGTTATGATTCCGCCCATGCAACGTCAACCTTCCAATTGAAATGGAAAGCCTGGGCACCGCCAGCTATCAGGCGCTGTATCTGCTGGTCACCGGAGACCCGGCCCTCTGGAGCATTATCGGGATCTCCTTCAGTGTGTCGCTTCGTGCCATCCTGCTGGCCACCCCGTTTGCACTGATGACCGCGTTTCTGCTCGCTTACGGTAATTTTCCGGGTCGCAGGCTTCTGATCATCCTGTTCAATACCGCCCTCTCCATTCCCGCTGTCGTGATCGGGCTCACCCTCTATCTGCTCCTCTCACGCGCCGGCCCGATGGGGGATCTCCGCCTGCTGTTCACTCAGCAGGCCATGATCATCGGCCAGATCCTGCTCTGCTTTCCCATTCTGGTCGCGATGGGGCACTCGGCGCTGCAGGGGGGGGATCAACGGGCCTGGGAAACCGCCCGTACCCTCGGGGCCAGCCACGGGCGCGCCATCTTCACCGTGGTGCGGGAGAGCCGCTTCGCACTCACTGCCGCCCTGGTTGCCGGTTTCGGGCGCATCATCGCGGAGGTAGGCAGTTCCATGATGGTGGGTGGCAACATCCTCAACCATACCCGCAATATCCCCACCGCCATCGCCCTGGAGACCAGCCGGGGCAGTTTCGCCCAGGGGATCGCCCTCGGCTTCGTGCTGCTGCTGCTCGCCCTCTCCCTCAATATAGCGCTGCTGCAGATACAGGGAAAAGGCCGGGTGACCCAATGAGCGGGCGGGATAGATCGGTGTGGCTCAGGCTGAACGCGGTCAGTTTCAACCGCGGGGCGCGCCTGATACTGGACGAGGTATCCCTGGCGTTCAGGCCAGCAGAGTTGACGCTGCTGGTGGGGGCGAACGGAAGCGGCAAGAGCACCCTGCTGAAGATCATCAGCGGCCTGTTGAAACCGGACCAGGCCGTTCTCGAATACCAGGGCCAACAGGCCAGCTGGCGCAAGCTGCGAAGCACCCTGCTGACAGAGACCTGCTACCTCCACCAGAACCCGTATCTGTTCGACGCCACTGTCTTCGACAACGTCGGCTATGGCCTGAAGGCAATGGGTGTTCCAGGGCCGTTGCGCCGGGAACGAACCACCCTGGCGCTGGAGACTACCTCCCTGCAGCACCTGGCCCGGCGCCACAGTAGCGAACTCTCCAGCGGTGAGCGCCAGCGGGCCGCCATCGCCCGCGCCTGGGCACTATCGCCGCGCCTGATGCTGATGGATGAGCCCCTGGCCAACATGGACCAGTCCGCCCGGCACCAGTGCCGACTGCTGATCCGCCAGCTGCAGGAAAATGGCATGGGGATCATCCTGACCAGTCACGAAGGCAGGCACAAGGGGCTGAACATCACCCGGGAAATAAAGCTGGAGGATGGCAGGCTGACCCTGCAGAATCCCCTGCCATCCGGCAGCACCGTAGTCCCGCTCCGGCTGGTTTGATTGAATAGCGACCCATGCTGCTGCGCGACCACAAATCAGAGAATAACAAAATCAATCAGTTACGATTATGTTATTCAAAATTTGTGTAGGATGGGCAAAGGCGCGAAGCGCCGTGCCCATCACCGGGGTAGGCAGCGCGGCTTTTGATGGGCACGCTTCGCTTTGCCCATCCTACGATTCAGAGAATAACAAAATGATAGAGAAACTTATGGAATCCCCTATCCAGAATACCCCCAGCTGCCAGGACCCTGTCGATCACTCCCTCTCCATGCCAGAGGCGCTGCGCCTGATCGAACAGCAGACCCGACCCGTCCGGGGGCATGAATCACTGGCCCTGCGCGACGCGCTCGGCCGTACCCTGGCTGAGTCAGTCATCTCCCCCATGAACGTCCCGGCCCACCGTAATTCGGCTATGGACGGCTACGCCCTGGCGGGCACCGAACTGCCCGATCGGGGGGATCGGGAACTCCGGGTGGTCGGCACCGCCTATGCCGGCCGACCGTTCCAGGAAACTGTCGGACCTGGTGAGTGTATACGCATCATGACCGGGGCCAAGATGCCGGATGAGACGGATACCGTGGTAATCCAGGAGCGGGTGGAGCTGAACGGGGAGAGCATCCGGATCGACTCGGACAACAGGCCCGGCCAGAATCTGCGCCAGGCGGGAGAGGATATCACCGCAGGCAGCACCCTGCTGGCAGCCGGCCAACCCATCGGCCCTGCCCAGCTGGGCCTGCTCGCTTCTCTCGGCATCCCGGAAGTGGCGGTCCGGCGGCGGGTACGGGTGGCCTTCTTCTCCAGCGGGGACGAGGTGAAGAGTATCGGTGAACCCCTGGCGGAGGGAGAGATCTACGACAGTAACCGCTTCACCCTCTACGGCATGCTCACCCGGCTCGGTGCCGATGTGCTGGATATGGGGGTGGTCCCGGACCGGCAGGAGAGCATCACGAGCGCGCTGCGGGAGGCGGCAGAGATGGCGGATCTGGTACTCACTTCCGGGGGGGTCTCGGTGGGTGAGGCGGATTACATTGCGGCCGCCCTGCGCGAGGCCGGCCGGATCCACTTCTCAAAGGTGGCGATCAAACCCGGCCGCCCCCTCACCTTCGGAACTATCGGGGAGAGCCGGTTTTTCGGGCTGCCCGGCAACCCTGTGGCGGTGATGATCACCTTCCTCCAGTTCGTCCGCCCGGCACTGAAACGGATCCAGGGAGAGGAGAACATATTCACCCCATCGTTCCAGGTGCCCTGCCGCTCATCCCTGCGCAAACTGCCCGGCAGAACTGAGATTCAGCGGGGCATCCTGGAAGCGGGTGAGAACGGTGAATGGCAGGTCCGGACCACCGGCCGCCAGGGCTCCGGTGTGCTCAGCTCCATGAGTACGGGCAACTGCTTCATCCTGTTGCCCGACGCCGCCGGTAGCGTGGAACCAGGCGACCTGGTCCAGGTGCAACCGTTCGCCCAGTTTTTCGATTAGCCCCGATGGACACGGCGCTTCGCGCCTTTGCCCATCCTACGCAGCTTCTTCAACCATATCTCAGTGCCTCCGAGAAGGAGGGCAGTCGGGAGCGGGTTTCAAGGTGAGACACCTGAAGTCCCACCACAACGCCAACAAAGGGTCCCCTCTCCCCCTGGGAGAGGGACCCTTCGTTACGGAGGCGATGGTAACCACCGGGCGCTTTGTGCCGAGTGCGGGGTTCCGGTGCGCACGGCTGCGCCGCGCACACCCTACGGGGTTACGAGAGAACTTACGTTGGATGGGCAAAGCGCAGCGTGCCCATCAAAATCCGCGGCTCAACGCATCCCCCAGGCAGGAGACCAGTTGCTGCGTGAGCGCATCTGCCGCGCCCGGGGTGTAAGGCTCTGCCGGGGCATGGCCCCAGACTGGACCGGGCCAGGCGGGATCCTGCCGAAACCTCGCCAGATGGTGAAGATGCAACTGGGGAACCAGATTA
>JAUXBK010000159.1 GCA_030619405.1 Sedimenticola sp.
CTCAAGGAACTGGTAAAGGCGGCTTACCCGGAGACGGGTGGGCGTGACCCTGGCGATGACGCCAGCGGCAGCTGGAGACGTTTCACCCGCTATGCGCTGGCTGCCAGCCTGGTGCTGGCGTCACTGGCCGGGGTCCTTACCCTGCAGTGGCATGGGCCGGCTGAGGCCCTGTTCGGCGATGATCTGTTGCGAACGGTGGCCCTGGACAGTGGTCGGGATCAGCAGACCTCCCGTACCCGAGTCGTGTTTCATGTCAGCAGTGCCGACCCGGAGGCCGCCCGGGACCTGCTGGATCAGGTGGAACTGGTGCTGCAGGAGTATGCCGGCAGCAATCGCCCGCTGAAGGTGGAAGTGGTTGCCAACAATCAGGGGTTGCGGTTGCTGCAGCAGGGTCGCTCGCCTGTGGCCGAGCGTATTCGCAAGCTGGATGAACGCTATCAGAATCTGCTGTTCGCCGCCTGTGGCAATACCCTGGAACGGCTGCGCCGGGAGACTGGAGAGCAGATCCGGATACTGCCCCAGGCGGTCATCGTCCAGTCTGGAGTTTCATTCGTGGCCCGCCGTCAGCAGGAAGGCTGGGCCTATATAAAAGTCTGAGTAAAGCAGAATCTGAGGGATTCCGTTGAAACTCGGCGATTCACCAAAGTGAGGAGAAGTGTATGAAAACAAGATCTATCCATCTATTCTACCTGCAACTGTTGCTGCTGGCCTTCCTGACGCTGACGGTCCAGTCGGTGATGGCGGTATCGGACGAAGGGCCGGCCCACAAGATCGTGATCCAGGTCAGTACCGATGACCCGCGTACTCAGAAAATTGCCTTGAACAATGCGGTCAATCTGCAAAAGGCCCTGGGTCAGGACAACGTGGCCATCGAAATCGTCGCCTATGGCCCGGGCCTGTCACTGTTGACCAGCAAATCCGGCCAAGGCAAGCGAGTGTCCAGTCTGGCGATGCAGGACATCACTTTCAGCGCCTGCGGCAATACCATGAAGAAGGTGGCCAAGAAGACCGGCAAGACCCCGGTTCTACTGGATGGGGTGACGATGGTACAGGCCGGGGTGCTGCGTATCATGGAACTGCAGGAACAGGGCTACGCCTATGTCCGACCCTGATTTCCGACCCCATTCCACGTGTCTCTGAGCGCACGTCTCCTGCGGCCACCATGGCCGCAGGATGCGTTTCAGGCCAGCCTTTCCCGGGCCATGCGACGCCTGAAATCCAGGGAAAACAGCAATACACCCCCCCAGATCAGGAGAAAACTGTAGAGATGGGCACGGCTGAATACCTCGTCAAACCCGCCCAGATAAACCCCAGCCAGTTGACAGAGACCAGCAGCGCGCTGATCAGCAGCGTGCCCAGTTGTCGGGGATTGATGAACAGCTGCCGCATCTGTGCCGACTGGCCGCTGATGGAGACCAGGGCCAGGCACAACAGCAGGGACCAGACGACCCGATGGGCGACGATCTCAAGCGCTGTCGCTTCACCCACTGCCCGGTAATAAAGGGGGGAAAAGCCCCATATGAGAAAGGCACTGAGGTCCCAGCCTTTTTCGAAAGTGACGAAGCCGGTGTCGAAAGCATAGCACTTGGGTCGACTGACGATCTCGCGCTTGCCACCGCCATGAAAGGGCCTTAGCAAGTGCACCGCATGGGCGATCTGCATGGCCTCGATGTGGGTCTTCACCGTGGGGCGACTTAATTCGCTCAAATTTGCCAGTTGACTGTAGTCCAGCTGTCCACCACTCTGGCGCAGCAAAAGCCGGAACAGAGAGAGAAAACCCTGGCGGTTGCGGATACCGAACAGTTCCAGAATGTCCCGCGCATAGAAACTGTCAACCCATTCACTGAAAAATGCGTATCCTTGGACTTTAGGGGACAGATCATGGTTTCAAGGGTATTTCCTCTAAACCGTGGTCTGTCCCCTGTTACGCCTGGAGAGAGCTCTTAACCGGCCGCGGGTCGCTATTCGGGCATATTGGGTGGGTCCATATCCTCCGGGGGGGGCTCATTGCACTCTGCCAGCGAGTCGATCCACTGCTCCAGCAGTCTCACGTGCTCCCCCTCTTCAGCGGCAAACTCCCGTGCCAGTGCCCTTACCTGGGCAGTGGGCGTGGTGTCCGCCACATGGGCATAGAAATCACGCCCCAGTCGTTCGTTGTGTAGAGACATCCTCAGTGCCTGACAGGGTGTCATCAGGTAGGAGACCTCATCGAAGCCCTGATTTTCAGGCGCCTCGCCACTGGTCCATTTGAAATCCCAGGGCGGGATCCGGGGCAGCTGCATACCCGCTGCGTGTTCCGTCACTTCCTGGGCATGCTTATCACCAAAGCCGGCCAGTTTCTGGAACAGCTCGGCGACCTCCAGGTTGTTGTGGGTCTCCATGCTGTCGGCCAGCTGTTCATATCGCTCTACCGATTCGTTCTCCAGTTCCAGGGCGTGGGCAAGGAACTCGGGAACAGTCTCGATCGGAGCACTGATGGTTATCTTCATACCTGAAATCCTCCTTCCAGTTCAGACACCTCCATGCTGACCCGGTTCGCCGGCTGCCATACCGGAATCCGGGTGCGATACAGCAGGCCGGTGGACATGCCATCATCGGCAACGATCCGTTGTGCGGCCTCTACCGGGTTGCCGGTGGCATCCTCGTCGAACGGGTGTACCATTTTTTTCCACTCCTTCTGCTCAGGCCGGAAGGTGGTGCAGGGGCTCAACACCTGCAGGAAGGCGAAACCCGGGTGCTGGATCGCCTCCACCAGCAGCCGGGTGAGGCCGCCGGGATCCCCCGAGAAGCCCCGGGCAATGAAGGTGGCACCCGATGCCAGTGCGATGGCGGCGGGGTTGAAACTGGGTATGCCGGTACCGTGGGGTGTCAGTTTGCTGTGGGTCCAGTCCGGCGCCGTAGTAGGCGAGGCCTGGCCCTTGGTCATGCCATAGACCTCGTTGTCCATGACGATGTAGGCTATATCCATGTTCCTGCGGCAGGCGTGCAGGAAGTGGTTGCCACCGATGGAGAAGCCGTCCCCATCCCCGCCGGCCACCAGCACTGTCAAGTCGGGACGGGCGGCCTTGAGTCCGGAGGCGACAGCCAGCGCCCGCCCGTGGACCCCGTGAAAGCCGTACAGTTCGGTGTAGGCGGGCAGCCGGGAGGAGCAGCCGATACCGGAGACTAGCGCCACCTCCTCCCGCGCCAGAGCGAGGTGGGCCAGCGCCTTGGTGACCGCGCTCAACACGCCGAAATGGCCGCAGCCCGGGCACCAGACCGGCTTGACGCTGGACTTGTAGGCCTTGGGTTTGAGCGGGGATTGGGTTGCGGTCATGTCAGCTCCACTCCTTCAATGCAGTGACGATCTCCCCGGGGCGGATGGGTAGCGGGCCGGGTTTGCCCAGCAGCCGCGTACTCTCCGGCAGCAGGTTCATGGAGTGCAGATAGTGAAACAGCTGACCGCTCTGGTTCTGTTCTACCACCAGTACCCGAGTCGCCCCCGCCAGTGCCCGCCGCATCGCCGCCTCCGGCATCGGGCAGATCAGCCGGATGGCGATGGCCCGCACCGATGCACCTACCGCCTCCAGCCGCTGCGCCGCCTCGAAGGCGGCGCCGGCGGTGGAGCCCCAGGTGAGAATACAGGACTCCCCCGCTCCTCGGACCTCGGCCCAGCGCTCGCCATAGTCGTAGTCTGTGAGTTTGTGCAGACGCTTCTCCATCTGCTGCTGGTGATCGAGCGGCTTGCTGGAGGGTGTTCCCTGTTCGTTGTGCTCCAGGCCGTCAGCGGTGTAGATACCGTCCGGGTTGCCCGGGATGGCCATTGGAGAGACGGCGTCAGCGGTTAGTGCATAACGCTGATAGGCCTCCGTGCCCGGCGCCGCGAGCCTGCGGCCGGGGCTGGCGGCGGCTCTTTCAGGCGGGTCGATCACGGCGCGCGACTGGCCCAGGGCCTGGTCGGAGAGGACGATGGCGACTGCCTGCAGCGCCTCGGTCAGATGGACCGCCCATTCGGTGGTGAAGGAGCAGTCTCCAATGTCCAGGGCGGCCAGTACGATGTGTGGCGCATCCCCATGGAATCCGTAGACGGCGATGTTGAGGTCGGACTGCTCGGATTTGGTGGGGATGCCGGTGGATGGGCCGCCACGGGAGACATTGGCCACCACCACCGGGGTTTCGCTGGTTACCGCCAGTCCCAGTCCCTCCATCATCAGGCTGAGCCCGGGCCCGGAGGTGGCGGTCAAGGCGGGGACACCGCCAAAGGAGGCGCCTATGATCATGTTGATCGAGGCCAGTTCATCCTCTGCCTGGAGCAGTGAACCACCCACTTTTTCCAGATTGGGAGCCAGCCACTCCAGGACCTCGCTGGCCGGCGTGATCGGGTAGGCGGCCACGAACCGGACCCCGCCCCGCATCGCACCCAGACCGGTTGCCTCGTTGCCGCTGATGTTCCAGCGGGGAGGCGCCGCTTCCAGCAGTCGGAGCGGTTGCGTCGGGCGCAGCCCCTTGTCCACCCGATAGCCGCTGCGGACGCACTGCTGGGAGGCACCCACCGCCGCCGGGCCCTTCCTGGTGAGGGCGCTCTCCACCACCGCCAGCGCACTCTGCTCGGGTAGCCCGAGGAGTTCGCAGAGTATGCCCAGCCCGATCATATTGATCCGGCCGCCGGAGACCTCTTTGGCCATCTTTTTCAACGGTATCTCCATCACCCTGGCGCCATACCCGGCAATGGCATCGGGGATATCGCCGCTATCCGAGTCGCAGATGATCAGGCTTTCGGTAGTCAGGGGGATCTCTTCGGCAAAGCGGTCGGCGTTGAGCCAGTCCAGGGCCATCAGGAGCTGGTACCGGTCATCCAGGCAGTTTACCGGGGCGGTTCCGATACGCAGCATCGCCGCCGATTCACCGCCCCTGATCTGAGGCCCGGCGGAACGGGACATCAGTCCGTAGAAGCCGGCGTTGGCGACCGCCTTCAGCAGCATCTGGCCGGTCGTGACCACGCCGCTGCCCCCGGATCCGGTGACGGCGACAGAGAGGGTTTGCGGCGGGTTGCTGGCGTTGTTCATTGCGCGGGTTCTTGTGGTTCGGGCTACCGCCCTGAGTTTAGCAGTTAGTGGCGGTAACATAGTAGTATCCTGGCCAGCAACCCAGGATCTGGAAAGATAATTGCCACGATCCACGGGCGATGCTGAATAGTTACGTAAAAGTTTCTTCGTGGTCTTCGTATCATCCGTGGTGAAAACCTTGATGAAAAGCCTGTTTTCTATACTGCTCTTACTGGTGGCGCGGGGTCATGCCGTTGCTGCAGAAGTCCTGCCGGCCGCTGACGTCGGCCGAACGGTCGACGACGTGGTGGCGCTCTATCAGGCAAAGATGGAGGCGCGGCTGCTACCCTGGTTCCGGTTCGCCGGGGTGGATTGGCCCCCCCGGGCGATCACGCTGCTGGCGCTGAAGGATTCCCGGCGGCTGGAACTCTGGGCGCTCTCCCGGCAGGGGTGGCGTCCTATTTTTGATTACCGGATCAAGGGTATCAGCGGTGGCCCCGGTCCGAAGCTCAGAGAGGGTGATCGGCAGGTACCCGAGGGGTTCTACCGGATCGTCGGTTTCAACCCGAACAGTCGTTACCACCTCTCTATCAAGATCGACTACCCCAACCGTTTCGACCGGGCGCAGGCGAGGCGGGAGCGCCGGACCGGGCTGGGTGGGGAGATCTTCATTCACGGCAAGGCGGTCTCCCAGGGCTGCCTGGCCATCGGCGACAAGGCGATCGAGGACCTGTTCGTGCTGATCGCCCTGGTGGGGGTGGAGCGGGTCTCCGTGATCATCTCACCCCGGGACTACCGCATTCGCCCCTGGATCCCTGCCGGACCGGGAGAGCCCCCCTGGGTAGATGACCTGAACCGCCAGATCGCAGCGGCGATGGTGCTGTATCAGAGGACAGAAGACAGAAGTCAGGAGGCAGAAGTCAGAATTAAAGACAGACCTCAACACCGTGATTAGATCATGGATATATAACTTACTTAGTTCTAATAAAAAATACATTTTCAGACGAAAATTGGACACTCTGCAACGAGTACAGCCCGTTGCCGGCACCAAAAAAAATGACAGGATTTACAGGATTGTTCAGGATTGTTCAGGATTAACAGAATTTACAGAATTACATAAACCTGTAAATCCTGTTAATCCTGTTAATCCTGTCCATTTATTGAGACGATTTTGAACGGAAATGGCGAGGTCTGTGCTCACAAAAAGC
>JAUXBK010000163.1 GCA_030619405.1 Sedimenticola sp.
AACGTGGCCTACATGGTCGATTTTTTCAAGGGTCAGGAGTAGCCACCGATGAATTCGTTGAAGATCACCCGCAACCACGGGCTCAAAGCACTGCCGGCCCTGCTCCTGCTGACCCTGATCAGCGGCTGCAGCACCACCCCCCGGACGGTCGATGGCAACCCGCCTGAAACACCCCGGTTTACCGATGAAGCACTGCAGCAGAAGATAGCCAGTGGAGAGGTCGTCACGCTGGACAGCGAGAACCCTGACCCCTGGATGGGCTTCAACCGATCCATGTACACGTTCAACGCAAGGCTCGACCGTTATGTGCTGCTGCCGGTGGTCAGGGGTTACGAGTTCGTTACGCCGAAGGATGCCCGTACCGGTGTCAGCAACTTCTTCAGCAACCTGGATGAGATCCCTAGCTTCATCAATGCGGTGCTGCAGTTGAAGGGTGAAAAGGCGGTGCATACCGCCGCCCGTTTCACCTGGAACAGCACCCTCGGTCTGCTGGGCCTGATCGACGTCGCCACCCCCATGGAACTGCCCAAGCGGGCCGAGGACTTCGGGCAGACCCTGGGCCATTACGGCGTCGGCCCCGGCCCCTACCTGGTGCTGCCAGTGCTGGGACCCTCCAACCTGCGGGATACCGGCGGTCTGCTCGTCGACACCCTGGTCGGCACCCGGACCAATCCCATGATGCGGGTGCTGGAAGGTCACCCCCAGCGCCAGGTGGCCTATTACACCATGAAGGTGATCGACGGGCGCTATGTGAACAAGTTCCGCTATTACCGTATGGGCACACCGTTCGAGTACACCTGGGTGAGATACCTCTACGGCAAGAAGCGCCAGCTGGAGATCGCGGATTAGAAAGCCCGTAACCGTTCATGTGCTCAATAAACAGACATTCAGCCGCGGATTAACGCGGATCAAACACGGATTGGTTTGTTACCTACAAACCTCGCCATTCCCGTTCAAAATTGTCTCAATAAATGGACAGGATTTACAGGATTTACAGGTTTATGTAATCTTGTAAATCCTGGGCATTCCTGTTAATCCTGTCATCTTTTTGTGCCGGCAACGGGCTGTACTCGTTGCAGCGTGTACAATTTTCGTCTGAAGCTATGTTTTTTATTAAACATCAATGAGTTACATATCCACGATCTAATCATTGTGTTGAGGTCTGTACCTAGGTGTTATTCCGGGGTTGACATCAGCTGCAGCAACCCCTCGGCCTGTTTCAGAAAGCCGGGTATCCGTTTTGCTTCTACCCGCTCCTGAAAGTGATAGAACAGGGCATCCCTGCCCCGGGACTCGAAAACCAGTCCTGACTGGGCGAGCAGCTGACGCCGCACCGCCGGGGTGAACAGCCGGCGCACCCGCTCCGCATCCCGCGCCAGCAGGATGTAGCGCCGGTTGAAAGGCGTGTCGCCGTCGAAGGTCAGGCGGCTGAGGCCGAAGCGCGCCGCCACCGTTCGCTGGTGTATGCCGCTGGGGCTCAGGTCGAAATCCGGCAGTTTGAGGCCTGAGTGGACCCAGATGACGCTCTGGAGACGGTTCTCCCGACCCTGCTGGTCATCGCTGACCGGCACTCCGCGCTCACCCTCGCCAGCGACCCTCGCCTCATAACCGTAGTCGAAGATGGCTACCCGGATCCCTTGGTTCTCCCCCTCCATCCAGTTGGAGATCGCGTTGCCGCCCTGAGTGAACAGGTCGAAACCGGCTCGTTCCACTTCTTCCGGCAGGTGTTTCCGGTCACCCTGAAAGCTAAGGCCCAGCTTGTCGGCGACGGCTGCCAGATTGCCTCCGCGACGGTGTTCGAGATAGAGACCGCCAGCGATGATGAGGAGGATGATTGCGATGATCAGGAATTTTGACATGGGAGAGAGCTGTAGCGGTTACGGTTCGGAGAGTGATATTGTAACTTCAGAAGTCAGAAGTCAGAAGTCAGAAGTCAGAAGTCAGAAGTCAGAAGTCAGAATGGGCTTGCGGCAGCTCCCGGAGAGTTCCCTCGTTCCCACGCTCCGCGTGGGAACGCCACCCGCGACGCGCCGGCGTCGCCTGGAGCCACCCCTCAGTTCCGCAAGCGTTCCCACGCGGAGCGTGGGAACCAGCAGCAAGACAGAAGACAGAAACGTTCTCCATTTTCTCTTAACGACAGGAAGCATGAGGCTATGCAGATACCGGTGATAGTGAAACGAATTGCCCGCCCCGCGATTCTGGCAGTGATAACAACTCTGATACCGCTGCAGGAATCGGTGCGCGCCGCTCCCTTGGACCCGGGAAAGCTGCATTGGAACGGGTTGGAGATGAAAACGGCGAATTCGGCGGGTGAGGTGGTGTTAAAGGTGCGGCTCGAAAAAGAGGCGGATGCCGCCGCTCTACAGAAGGTGGAGGTGGATGGCAGTCCGGTTCTGGAGCCCGGAGACAGCGCGGTGCTGCTGCTGAGCGTGGACATCAGCGCCAGGTTTCTGCTCAAGCGGAAGCAGTGGCGTGGCCAGACCTGGGCGCTGGAGGAGAACGGCGCCGCATTGCAGCGGGTCCGCTTCAAACCCGGGCGCAGTGGCAGCTACAAGCGCTATCGCTATGCGGAGGCCGGGGTGTACCGCAAGCGGGCGGAGCCTAAAGGGCGCAGGGAGGCCCGGCTACCCCCGGAGCGCTGGAGCCGGACCAAGCACTCCTACTACCCCTATGCGCCGGCCCATCGCGACTGCCCGATGGTCTCGGACCCCTTGGCCCTGTTGTATCTGATCCCGGCGGTTGGTCTGCATCAGGGGGGCAGAATGGAGCTTTGTGTCTTCAACAAGCACGGGATCTATCAGGTCACTCTGCAGGCCGTTGATACCGAGCCGGTAAAGGTCGGCTTCCCGGATCCGACATCACCGTCCCCTGAACAGGGTGTGCGAGAGATCTCCGGGCAGAGGATTCGGCTCACTGCACAGCCACTGAATCCAGACAACGAAAACCTGGACCCGTTCGAATTCATCGGCTTGGAGGGAGATATTGAGTTCGTGTTCGACCCGGCGTCGGGCCTGCCACTGCTGGTGAGGGGGCTTCTTCCCGGGGCAGGGGCTTCTGAGCTGCGACTGACGAGTGCCGATCTCGTTCAATGACAAGGGGGGACCTGATTACCTACGTGTCTAAGCTGGTTTTCAAGCCATTTTCGTCGTAAGTTCTCAATTTTCCGGGGTAATTTAGTAGGGGGGATAAGGCGCGTGCACAGAACTTTACGTTTTGCACTACTCTTATGCGCGCCGCATCCACCAACGGTCTGACCACATACTGCAACGCCCAGGATGGTGGATGCGCTACGCTTATCCCCCCTACAGCGTCCAGTCTGCCCCTTGCTTTGGAGCATAGCTTAGACACGTAGGTAATCAGGAAGGGGGATGGGTGCGTCGGAAAAACTGGCCCCCCACGCGGAGCGTGGGAGCCAGATCGTTTTCTTTCAGTGACCCATACCTGTGGGGTTCAGATTGTGCGGGTCACTCTTCGACCGACACCCCGATGCCCAGCCAGCGGCGGCCCAGCGCCTGCAGGGTGTTGGTGCCGTTCAGACGCAGCAGGAAGTTCTCTGTCCAGTTTATGAACTGCGGGTCATTGGCGGGCAGGGCAATGCCGATCGGTTCGTAGGTCAGCAGGGAGAAGAGGGAGACGAAGCCATCATCCGGGTGGCTCATCAGCGCCGACAGGCAGATGGGGTAGTCGGTCAGCATGCCACCGGCCTTGCCGTCGATCACCATCTGTACGCCGCTGTCGACATCATCAACCGTGTTGAGGGTGGCATAGGGCAGCAGGGTCTTGATGAAATCCTCACTGGTGGAACCCTTGAGCGCCACCATCCGGGTCTCGGGGCGGTTGATGTTATCGGACTGGGTCGCCCGGGCGATATTCTCGTCCTTGGTGATGATGCACTTGCCGGATTTCAGGTAAGGGCCAACAAAGGCCACCTGCATGTTGCGCTTGGGGGTGATGGTCATATTGGAGATCACCAGGTCGACCTCACCCTTCTGCAGGGCGGGGATCAGTTCCGGAAAAGGGATGGTCTTCACGGTCAGCTTCACTTCCATCACGTCCGCCATCAGGCGCGCCAGGTCGACATCGAACCCGGTTGGTTTGCCGGAGCTGTCGGTCATGGTCATCGGTGCCATGGTGCCTGATGTGCCCAGAATGAGTTCTCCACGTTGCTGGACGCTGGAGAGGGTGTTGGTAGAACTCTCCTGACTGTTCCCCTGCATGGTGCTACAGCCGGCCAGAGGGATCAGCAGAACCAGTAACAGGAGTGGAAGTTTGAAAAAACGGCCCATATATATATTCCTTGTGGTTTTTGAAGGTCACAGACCCGAAAAGGGTTAGTCTTAAGGTTTCCCTGATACTGTTTTGTCAGATTGGAACCAAAGCGGTTAAACCGGTTCTGACAACGCGGAAGCAAAAGGGAGTACCGAGTTCCGAGCAATCTGGAACAGGGCAATACATTGTACCCTTTTTAGCCCGATGACGGTTGATTTTCGCGGAAGAATCAGCAATGCTAAATATGGAAAAAGAATCAACACGAAGCGCACGAAGAATACGAAGAAACACTTAAAAACGAGAATTCTTCGTGCTCTTCGTGTCATTCGTGGTGAAAAAGTTGGTTAGGTGTTTGCACCATGTTGCCACAATGAGAATTGCTGCGGAAGAATGGTCTGGGAACGGGGTGGGGGTGCCCCCGGTGCGGAGTAACCGTTCAGACCCCTGCGTCGGATCCACGCTGTAGGGCCGAATTCCATTCGGCCAAGTGCGAATAAATTCGCACCTACATACTGGGGGGAGTGAACGGTTACAGTGCGGACAGGTCATCGACGCGTTTTTTTCCCAAGGGCGGCGGATATCACCCGCGAAGGAGTGACCACCGGCTCCACCCGCGGGTGGGTGTCCCGGCCGTAGGCGTGTATCACCTTGCGGACATACCGCTTGGTCTCCCGGTAAGGCGGTATACCCCGATATTTTTCGACCGCACCTTCGCCGGCATTGTACCCGGCCAGCGCCAGCCGCAGATCGCCCTGAAAATAGGCCAGCAGCCAGCGCAGGTAGGCCATGCCGCCGTGCAGGTTCTGCACCGGGTGGGTGATGTCCTCCACACCGAAGCGGGCGGCGGTATCCGGGATCAGCTGCATCAGCCCCCAGGCATTCTTGTGCGAAAGCGCGCGCGCGTCGAAGTTGGATTCGACCCGGATGATCGCCATCACAAGGTCCGCATCCAGCCCGTAGCGCGGCGCCAGCAGATGCACCCAGGACTCGACCTGCTGGCGTGTCGGTCTGGTGGATACGTCTCCCATGTCCGTCCCCGCAGACCACGAGGGGGTCGACTTGTCGGCTGGGGTGGCGGCATCGCCCGACGGAGGCGAGGTGATGGTGGCGATGGCGTAGCGGTCGTAGCGGCTGGCGTAGGTGCACCTGGGTTTTCGGCCGCGCTGAGGATAGTCCAGGTAGGCGAGAAAGTTGCGCGCCCTCCTGTCCCCGCTGGCGGCGGCCACTCTGAGCCAGGCACCCGCCAGTTCCTTGTCCTGGGGAGTCCCCACGCCGTTGGCGTACATCCAGGCCAGGCGCACCTGGGCGGGGAGATGACCGAGCCGGGCGGCGGCACAGTAAAGCTGACGGGCGCGCGCATAGTCGCGTCGGACCCCCGCAGCATTTTCGTAGTTGTCGGCCAATGTCGTGAGCCGGACCGCATCGGGTTTTTCCAGCAACTCATACCAGTCGAGCCCATTGTCGACCTGTTGCATGCCGAGGCAGGATAGACCAAGCAGGGCAACAACCCCACCCCTCAGAAGCCGCCGCCTGACCACCACTCTTTCCACCGTCTGCATCGATTTCCACCCACCGGGGCTAGGAGGCTGTCCGAGAATTAGGGGCCGTAGCGAGGGGAAGCTGGTTTGAGTTAGATTTTTCCATTATTTGAGGCGAATATTGGGCATATTTAACGAAAATAATGGGGAAATCTGGCCAAATCCAGCTTTTCCGCAGTAGGCCCTCTATTCTCGGACAGCCTCCTAGTGCTCCGTCCAACTGAACCCGACAATATCAGTTGGACGGAGCACTACCATAGCACAC
>JAUXBK010000085.1 GCA_030619405.1 Sedimenticola sp.
AACCGCAAGGACAGCAAGAAGCCCAACGGCGAGATCATCATCTTCGATGCCAAGACCCTGGAAGAGAAGGCTCGCATCAAGGGGCTGTACGCACCGACCGGCAAGTTCAACGTCTACAATCGCGTCAATCACGTGACCTGATCGGCCATGTAGATCAGACCTGCAACAGGCGGGCATGGATTCCATGCCCGCCTTTTTAATCTCTGAGTTACGGGACAGAACAATGTCGGACCTTCTGTTTAAGAAAAAACCGAGCCTGATGTCGCGCCGTCTAATACTGGGGACCACCATTGGCGGTGCTGTCATATTTTTCATCCTGGGTATCATCTTCTGGGGCGGCTTCAACACGGCCATGGAGGCGACCAATCAGCTGGAGTTCTGTATCAGCTGCCACGAGATGGAAGAGAACGTCTATGAGGAGTACAAACCGACCATCCACTACTCCAACCGTACCGGCGTCCGGGCCACTTGCCCCGACTGTCACGTCCCCAAGGACTGGATCCACAAGATGGCGCGTAAGATCCAGGCCAGCAGCGAGGTCTACCACAAGATCATGGGGACTGTGAGCACCCCGGAGAAGTTCAACGAGCACCGCCTGGAGATGGCGAAGCGGGTCTGGCAGACCATGAAGACCACCGACTCCCGCGAGTGCCGTAACTGCCACAATTTCGAATCCATGAACCCGGAGTTTCAACGACCCCGGGCCCGCAAACAACACTTTAATGCCTTCAAGACCGGCCAGACCTGCATCGACTGCCACAAGGGCATCGCCCATAAGGATGTTCGTGATCTGCTTACTGACGAAGACCTGGAGGTATTGGAGGGACCAAAGCCCGCTTTCATCCGAGAGATCCCACCCATGTTCCTGGAAGGCATGAAACGTGTCGAGGCGAAAGAGGCCAGACTGGCGGCCGAGGAGAAGGCGGCCAAGAAAAGGGCCCGTGAAATAAAACTTGCCGCCAGACAAGCGGAGAAAGAGCGCATCAATCTGGCGGTAGAGCAGGCGCTGGCAGCTCAGAAGGCACAGCTGGCAGCGGGCGCTGCAGCCAGTGGCGTTGCGGCTGCGACGGGCGGCGCCGGCCAGGCCAGCGGCTTCGGCATCGACTGGACCGATGTCCCGGCACGGGAGATCACCCTGTTCTACCCGGGACAGACCTCCATGGAGTGGGTAATGACCGGCAAGGACCACGGCGGTGCCCGCCCCTTCATGAAGGGGGGTGACCGCTGCACCACCTGTCACGACAAGGAGGCCGCCGACATGGGGCAGAAGATGGTCACCGGCGAAAAAGCCGAGCCCACCCCCATTCCCGGCAAGCGCGGCAGTATCCCGGTCAGTGTCCAGGCCGCCCATGACGACGACAACCTCTATCTCCGCTTCGAGTGGGAGGGCACGGATCATGTGCCGGTCCCGTTCGTGGATGGAGGCAAGATGGACCCGGAGAACCCGGTCAAGCTGGCGGTGATGCTGGCCACCGACGAAGTGGAGTATGCGGATCGCGCCGGCTGCTGGGGCACCTGCCATGAGGATCTGCGCACCATGCCCGACACCCCGGACCAGGCGGCCATCGAGGCCAGCGGTCTGAGCGACCGGCTGAACATGGTCGACGGTCTCACCAAATATATCAAGGAGAGCCGCACCAAGATCGAGGTGAAGGGCCGCCGCGGCAAGAAACGGGGCGGCTGGGACAAGCTGAAGGGCCCGGAGGAGATCCAGGCGGAGCTGCAGACCAACCACTTCATGGATCTGCTGCGCTACAAGTCCGGCTCGGGCGAAACCGAGGACGGCTACATCCTGGAGCAACGGTATATGTCCGGTGGCGAGGGCTTCGATGTGGATGCCCGTCAGGAGGGCGGTGACTGGGTGGTGGTGATGAAACGCAGCCTGAAGTCCGACAAACCTGGCGACCTCAACCTGGAGCCCGGCACCCTGTACAACTTTGGCTTTGCCATCCACGACGACTACAGCAACGCCCGCTTCCACCATGTCTCCCTGGGTTACAAACTGGGGCTGGATGATGAGGCGGCGGAGGTGAATGTGGTGAAGCGGGAGGCGAGCGCCCCGCAACCAGGCGCAGCGGCTGCTCCCGCGGCCGCAGCAGCTGCGGCAACAGGTGCGACCTCGGCAGTCAGCGCCGGTATCGACGTGGACTGGAGCAAAGCAGCGAGCCGGGACATCACCCTCTTCTACCCGGGCCAGACCTCCATGGAGTGGATGATGACCGGCAAGGACCATGGCGGTGCCCGCCCCTTCATAAAGGGGGGTGATCGCTGCACCACCTGTCACGACAAGGAGGCCGCCGACATGGGGCAGAAGATGGTCACCGGCGAAAAGGCGGAGCCAACCCCGATCCCGGGGAAACGGGGCAGCATCCCGGTCACGGTCGAATCGACCTATGATGCGGAGAACCTCTACCTGCGTTTTACCTGGCCCGAGGGTGAACACGCGCCGGTACCCTTCGTGGAGGGTGGCAAGATGGACCCCGAGAACCCGATGAAGCTGGCCGTGATGCTGGCCACCGACGAGGTGGAGTATGCGGACCGCGCCGGCTGCTGGGGCACCTGTCATGAGGACCTGCGCAGCATGCCCGACACCCCGGATGCGGCAGCCATCGAGGCCAGTGGCCTGAGCGACCGGCTGAACATGGCGGACGGCCTCACCAAATACATCAAGGAGAGCCGCACCAAGATCGAGGTGAAGGGCCGCCGCGGCAAGAAGCGAGGCGGCTGGGACAAGCTCAAGGGCCCGGAGGAGATACAAGCGGAACTGGAGACCAGCCACGTCATGGACCTGCTGCGCTACAAGTCCGGCAAGGGTGAGACCGAGGACGGCTACATCCTGGAGCAGCGCCACATGTCGGGCGGCGAGGGCTTCGATGTGGATGCCCGTCAGGAGGGCGGCAACTGGGTCGTGGTGATGCAGCGCAAGCTGAAGTCCGGCAAGCCGGGGGACCTTCCCCTGAACAAGGATACGCTCTACAACTTCGGCTTCGCCATCCACGATGACTACAGCAGCACCCGTTTCCATCACGTCTCCCTGGGCTACAAACTGGGGTTCGACAATGAGGATGCGGAGGTCAACGCTACGGCTCAGTAAGCCAGAGCCGGTGCATTGCGGGGCGGCGCGCATGCGTTCCGCAATGCACCGATGCTCCCTGCAGGATCCAGGTTGCACAATGAGAACGCGGCTGTTGAGAAGCATGACAACCAGTAACTTCTCAATAACCCGGGGCAAACGGGTAGGGTGGATCAAGGAGCGCAGCGACGGATCCACCAACGCGACCTAGCATGGTGTATCCGCTCCGCTTGATACACCCTACATTTTAGGTTCTTGCCTGAACTTATTGAGAAGTTACGATAACCACACATAACGCATTGATAAACAAGCCTTTGATTATTTTGACAGAGGTCAATGCCCGACTCCTCCGGCACTGGTAAATTGATATTTTGGATAAACTGGAAAAGTAGTAGAGAACGCCTTGAGAACAATAGTTTCCTCCCTCCTGCTGATCGTCCTGATGATTACCGCCGTTACCGTAACGGCAGCGGAAATAACGCCGGAACGCCAGGCGGAACTGATCTACCTGCTCCGGCAGGATTGCGGCTCCTGCCATGGGATGCGCCTCTCCGGCGGGCTGGGCCCCGCCCTGCTACCGGAGCGCCTGAGGCTCTGGGAGGTGAATCAACTGGCGGCCACTATCCTCCAGGGCCGCCCGGGCACCCCGATGCCGCCGTGGCGACCGTTTCTCACCCAGCAGGAGGCCGTCTGGCTGGCAACACAGCTCAAACAGGGCATTCAACCATGAAGTATATCCTTTCCCTGTTTACCCTCCTCGTGGTCTGCGAGGCGGCGTTCGGCGAATGCCTGACCCGGGGCACCGGGGATATGGGCATCATCGTCGAAAGAGCCACCGGCTCGCTCCAGGTGGTGGATACCAGCGCCCACAAATCACTGTTCCAGATCACCGGCCTGGGGGATCTCTCCCACGCCTCCGCCGTCTACTCCCGGGACGAACGCTACGCCTATATCTTCGGCCGGGACGGGGGGCTGACCAAGGTGGATATCCTCTGCGGTCGGATCGTCAAACGGGTGATCCAGGGCGGCAACAGCATCGGCGGGGCCATCTCCCAGGACGGCCGGCTGATCGCGGTCTCCAACTACGAACCGGGGGGGGTCAAGATCTTCTCCGCCGACGATCTGAGCCTGGTGGCCGACATCCCCTCCACCCGCATCTCCGATGACAAGGGTTCCAAGACCGTGGGACTGGTGGATGCACCCGGACAACGCTTCGTCGTCAGCCTCTATGACACCGGAGAGATCTGGATCATCGACATGACCAACCCCAAACGGCTGGAGATTCAGAGATTCAAGCATATCGGCCGCCTCCCCTACGACGGGCTGATCACCCCGGACGGCCGCTTCTACATCGCCGGGCTCTTCGGTGAAGACGGGCTGGCTCTGCTGGATCTCTGGCACCCGGACCGGGGGGTGGTACGCATCCTGGATCATTACGGCCGGGGCGAACAGAAACTACCGGTCTACAAGATGCCTCACCTGGAGGGGTGGGCGATGGCCGGGGATCTGGCGTTCCTGCCTGCCGTCGGCCGCCATGAAGTGCTGGTGGTACGCCGTGGCGACTGGAAGGAGGTGGGGCGCATCCCGGTCCACAGCCAGCCGGTGTTCGTCATGGCCCGGCCCGACGGACACCAGATCTGGGTCAACTTCGCCTTCCCGGATAACGACACGGTTCAGGTGATCAACACCGAGACCCTGCGGGTGGTCAAGACCCTGAACACCGGCAAAGGAACACTGCACATGGAGTTCACCCCCAGGGGCGAAGAGGTCTGGCTCTCGGTCCGGGACAAGGACGAGATCCAGGTTTACAATACCCGTACCCTGCGGCAGACCCATCGCCTCCCGGCAGAGAAACCCAGCGGCATCTTCTTTACCGCCCGCGCTCACCAGACAGGACTGTGACATGGCTACCCCTGCACATATCATCGAGCAGACCCTGGCCACGGAACGGGTGGCGTTGAACGACCTCGAAAAACGGCTGCTCAACGAGTATCAGAAGGGACTGCCCCTCTCCCCAACCCCGTTCGCGGAGATCGCCGAGCAACTGGGCACCAGCGAGGCGTTGGTGCTGCAGATCCTGAGCCGCCTGCAGGAACGTGGCGTAATCAGCCGGGTCGGCCCGGTCTTCAGACCGAAGCGGATCGGTGTCAGCACCCTGGCAGCCCTGTCGGTTCCGGAGCATGAATTGGAACGAGTGGCAGGGATCATAAATCGCCAACCTGAGGTGAATCACAACTACGAGCGCGAACACCGCTTCAATCTCTGGTTCGTCGTCACCGCCCCCGGCCCGGAACAGCTGATGGCCGTGCTGTCGAAAATAGAGCAGGAGAGCGGGTACACTGTTCTGAATCTCCCGCTGGAAAAACAGTACCACATCGACCTGGGCTTTCCGCTATGGTGCTGAGCGACCAGGATCGCCAGCTGGTGACAGAGATCCAGGGTGGACTCCCCCTCTCCAGCCACCCCTACGCTGAGATCGGCGAACGCATCGGCCTGAGCGAACAGGCGGTGATAGAACGGATCGTCGAGCTGCAGGCGGAGGGCGTCATCAAGCGCATGGGTATCGTCGTCCGGCACCATGAGCTGGGCTATACCGCCAATGCCATGGTGGTGTGGGACGTGCCCGACAAGCAGCTGGACGAGGTGGGCGAAAAGCTGGGGACACAGTCCTGTGTCACCCTCTGTTATCAGCGCCCCCGCCGCCTTCCCGAGTGGCCCTACAACCTGTTCAGCATGATCCATGGCAAGGAGCGGGAGCGGGTACTCGACTACATCTCCGATCTGGTCAAGAGCCAGGGACTGGAACAGATCCCCCACCAGGTGCTGTTCAGCGGCCGCCGTTTCAAGCAGCGCGGTGCCCGATATATCTGATGGATGAGATCGACCGGGCCATCATCAACCGGCTCCAGGAGAGTTTCCCCATCGCCCACCGCCCCTACCGGCAGGCGGCAGAAGCGCTGGGCATCGACGAGGCGGAGCTGATCCGGCGGCTCGAACGTATGCTGGAACAGCGGCAGCTCTCCCGTTTCGGCCCCCTCTACCATGCTGAAAGGCTCGGCGGCGGCCTGAGCCTCTGTGCCATGCGCATCCCGCTGGATCAGCTGGAACGGGTGGCGGAACAGGTCAACGCCTTCCCGGAGGTGGCCCACAACTACGCCCGAGACCACTGCTTCAACATCTGGTTCGTGCTGGCCACCGAAACCCCGCAGCGTATCGACAGCGTACTCAGGGAGATCGAGCAGACCACCGGCTACCCGGTCTACAACATGCCCAAGGAGGAAGAGTTCTTCGTCGGACTCAGGTTCCATGTGTAATTCACGGAGATCACTCGACGAACTGGACCGCAGGATCGTGGTAGCGACCCAGGCCGGCCTGCCGCTGGTGGCGGAACCCTATCTTCAGATCGCGCAACAGCTGGGCACCTCGGAAGCGGAGGTGATGGAGCGGATGCAGCACATGCTGGAGACGGGCGTCATCCGCCGCATCGGCGCCGTGCCCAACCACTACACCCTCGGCTTCCATGGCAACGGCATGAGCGTGTGGGACGTTCCGGACGATAAAGCTCAGCTCTATGGCCGTCGCATCGGCGACCTGGAGTTTGTCAGCCACGCCTACCGGCGCCCGCGCCATCCCCCCGAGTGGCGCTACAACCTGTTCGCCATGGTGCACGGCAAAGACCGCAATGAAGTCATGGAAAAGGTCGCCCGCATCGCTGATATGCTGGGGGATGACAACCGGGCCCATGAGGTGTTGTTCAGCACCCGGATTCTGAAGAAGACGGGGTTGCGGATATAGCGGATTAAGGTATCTATGTTCAGAATATCCCAATTCATGCAGGAACTGCTGGATCCCAAACCGCTGGGACCCAGGCGCGCACCCCCCGGTCCGGTGGTGATCTGGAATCTGGTGCGGCGCTGCAACCTGACCTGCAAGCACTGCTACTCCATCTCGGCGGATAAGGATTTCCCCAACGAGTTGAGCACCAGCCAGGTGTTCGAGGTGATGGCCGACCTGAAACGGTTCAAGGTACCGGTACTCATTCTCTCGGGCGGTGAACCCCTGCTGCGCCCGGACATCTATGAGATCGCTCACCACGCCAAGGCCATGGGCTTCTACACCGCCCTTTCCACCAACGGCACCCTGATCGACGAGGGCAATATCGATCGCATCGCCGGGGTGGGGTTCGACTATCTGGGCATCAGTATCGACGGCATCGCCCACACCCATGACCGGTTCCGGCGCAAGGAGGGGGCCTTCGACGCCTCCATGCACGCCCTGCGGCTCTGCCGTGACCAGGGGATAAAGGTAGGTCTGCGTTTCACCATGACCCAGGACAACGCGGAAGAGCTGCCCCAGCTGCTGGACCTGATGGACGAGGAGCGCATCGACAAGTTCTACTTCTCCCACCTGAACTACGCCGGACGGGGCAACAAGAACCGGAAAGACGACGTATTCCTCAACACCACCCGCTGGGCCATGGAGCTACTGTTCGAGCGCGCATTGGAAGATGCACGAAGCAGCCGCGGCAGCGAGTTCGTCACCGGCAACAACGATGCCGACGGCGTCTATCTGCTGCACTGGGTGGAGAAACACTTTCCGGAACGGGTCGAACACATACGTCAGAAACTGGTCCAGTGGGGGGGCAACAGCTCTGGCGTCAACATCTCCAATATCGACAATCAGGGCTATGTCCACCCGGACACCATGTGGGGGAATTACAACCTGGGTAATGTCAAGGAGCGGCCGTTCTCAGAGATCTGGCAGGACACATCGGATCCGATCATGGCTGGGCTCAAGGCGAAACCGCGCCGAGTCGGCGGCCGCTGCAGCCACTGCGCCCATTTCGACATCTGCGGCGGCAACACCCGGGTACGGGCGATGCAGCTCACCGGCGATGCCTGGAGCGAAGACCCGGCCTGCTACCTCAGCGATGAAGAGATCGGCTTCGTCCCCACTGGTGAACAGCGGGCTGAAGAACGGCTCCCACAAAGATCAAACGCTTTAGCCACGAATAAACGCTGATATGTACGCGAATAGATTGATTGCCAGGATCCTTTGCTGTCTGCCAGCCCTTGTTATCTACCCTGGTTTCGCTTCCACCGACGCAGCGCTACTGTACCAACAGCATTGTGCCGAGTGTCATGGCCCGGACCGGCTGGGCGCCATCGGCCCCGCTCTGCTGCCCCAAAACCTGAAACGATTGCGCAAGAAGGCGGCCTTCGGCGTCATCCAGGACAGCCGCCCTGCGGTTCAGATGCCCCCTTTCAAGGGGATACTGAGTGACAGGCAGACCCAGACCCTGGTGAAATACATCTACACCCCTTTGCCGGAGATCCCATCCTGGGGCATGAAGGAGATCCGCGCCAGCCAGGTAGTTTACCACAAGCCGGGAGATTTGCCGGATGAACCTCTGTTCGATGCCGATATCGACAATCTGTTCATGGTGGTGGAACTGGGGGATCACCACGCCACCCTGCTCAACGGCGACAGCTTCGAACCCATCCACCGGCTGCCCACCCGGTTTGCCCTGCACGGGGGCCCGAAATGGGCCGAGAAGGGGCGCTACATCTACTTCGCCTCCCGGGACGGCTGGATCAGCAAGTTCGACGTCTTCAACCTCAAATACGTGGCCGAGGTGAGGGCCGGTATCAACAGCCGCAACCTGGCGGTGTCGGACGATGGCCGCTATGTCATCGTGGCCAACTACCTGCCCCACACCCTGACGGTACTGGACGCTGCAGACCTCTCTCCCCTGAAGGTGATCCCGGCACGGGATGACCAGGGCCGCAGCTCCCGGGTCAGCGCGGTCTACACCGCCGGTCCGCGGGAGAGCTTCATCGCCGCCCTGAAAGATATCCCGGAGGTGTGGGAGATCAGCTACGCCGACGAGCCACCGGCGGGCTTCTCCGGCTGGGTACATGACTACCGGGAGGATTCGGGGGATGCCCACAAGGAAGAGCCCTTCCCGGTGCGGCGCACCGAGGTGAAGGGCTATCTTGACGACTTCTTTCTCACCCAGGCCTACGACCAGGTGATCGGCACCTCGCGTGGTGAATCCGCGGAGGGGACTCTGTCCGGCCAGGTGGTGGACCTGGATCTTAGGCGGTCGGTGGCCAGGGTCACCCTGCCCGGCATGCCCCATCTGAGCTCAGCCATCACCTGGAAACGCCAGGGGAGAACCGTGCTGGCAACCCCCAATATCAAAAAGCCGGAAGTCACGGTGATCGACACCGGGACCTGGGAGGTGATCAAACGCATCAAAACCCGGGGCCCCGGATTTTTCATGCGCAGCCATGAACAAAGCCCCTACGCCTGGGTGGATGTCTTCTTCGGCCCCGACAAGGATCTGATGCACGTCATCGACAAGCAGACCCTGGAGATCGTGAAGACCCTGAAACCGGCTCCCGGCAAGACCTCCGCCCATGTGGAGTTCACCAAGGACGGGAAATACGCTCTGGTCAGCATCTGGGATCCCGATGGCGCACTGGTCATCTACGATGCCCACACCCTGAAAGAGGTGAAGCGACTGCCGATGAAGAAGCCGTCGGGCAAGTATAACGTGCACAACAAACTGACCCGCTCCAGCGGGACCAGCCATTGAAAAAACTCGTATGCGTTCACGAACAAAAAAAATGGCCGCGGCTGAATGCCTATAGTAAGGCAACCGGAAGAAATTAATATGCCAGAATTGCGCCGGATATGGCTTCGTATTCAAGGCGTGCCAAGGGGCGCATACTCGTTGTATGTAACCCTTGGCACAACGCAGAAGACG
>JAUXBK010000073.1 GCA_030619405.1 Sedimenticola sp.
AAGCGGAATAGTTTCAGAATCTCGGCCTTGGGATCGACGATCCAATATTCCTGCACCCCATAACGGCCATAGAGCACCTTCTTGTAGCCTTGATCCCGCTCCTCGGTCCCGGGTGAGAGGATCTCCACCACCAGATGGGGCGCTCCCTGAATCTCCTGCTCGGCAATGATATCGAGTCGATCATTGCCGATAAAAACGATATCGGGCTGGGCAACCTCTCTGCCTTTTCCCGCGCCAAACACCACATCGATGGGGGAATAGAAAACACGGCCTGACTGATGCTCACGTACAAACTGAATCAGCAAAAACTCAAGATTACGGGATACAGCCTGATGCAGTACAGTGGGTGCCGGAACCATTACCAAATCTCCATCCAATAGTTCATATCGTTTTTCCATCGACTCCGGCAAGCTCTTGTATTCATCATAAGTGAAACGGACGTTTGGATTGGGTGTACTCATAGTGATCCCGTTTTGCAAAAGCCGAAATAAACTTTCCTGATTACCTACGTGTCTAAGCTATGCTCCAAGGCAAGGGGCGGTCTGGACGCTGTAGGGGGGATAAGCGTAGCGCATCCACCATCCTGGGCGTTGCGGCATGTGGTCAGACCATTGGTGGATGCGGCGCGCATAAGTGTAGCGCAAAACGAAAGTTCTGTGCGCGCGCCTTATCCCCCCTACGAAATAACCCCGTAACTTCTCAATAACCCGGGGCAACGGGTAGGGTGGATCAAGGAGCGCAGCGACGGATCCACCAATGCTCCGTAGCCTGGTGTATCCGCTCCGCTTGATACACCCTACATTTTTTGATTCTTGCCTGAACTCATTGAGAATTTACATAACCCCCTCTCTCCCCAGATGGTGTTGGGGTGAGGGGGGTTATGTAACAAGATTACCATCCAGCAGCTGTACTCCGTAAATAATATCGTCCCGGGTTACCCAGCGATCACTGACCCTTGGCTGTTCCAAACTAAGCGTTGCATCGCACGCCTTACTGTATTACAGTTTGTATTATATCGTTATCGAGAGAATGAAACATGGGTACCAGAACCGTCCGGCTTGACGATGAAGCCGAAAAAACGCTGAAACGACTACGCAATGTGACAGGGCTGTCTATCTCCGAGGTGCTGAAACGCGGTTTGAGCGCCTACGAGACCCAAGCGTTGGAGCACGCCAACCGCAAACCCTACGACATATTCTGCGAGTTGGAACTGGGCGAAGGCGGTTATGCCATCGCGCCTGCACGGAAGGCCAAGTCCGCGGTTACCGACGCCATTCGCCGGAAGCACAAGCGATGATTCTGGCTGACACCGGGCCACTTGTCGCCCTGTTCGATCCCGCCGATAGCGATCACAAACGATGCGTGAACATACTAGCGGACATCAGGGAGCCCTTGGGCACGACGATCCCCGTGCTCACCGAAGCCTTCCACCTGCTCAGCCCCGGCAGCATCGGTTCCCAGCGGCTGATGGACTTCGTAACAGGCCATGGTCTAACCGTCTTGTTCTTGGACGACAGAGCCCTGGTCCGAGCCTTCGCGTTGATGGCCCAGTATGCAGACCGCCCGATGGATCTCGCGGACGCCTCCCTCGTAGTTCTCGCCGAAACCCTGAAGATGCGTAGGATCTTTACCATTGACCGCGACGATTTTACGACCTATCGAATCAAGCAAGGGCATCGGCATGTTCCTTTCGAGGTTCTGGATTGAGCGGATGGCGCCCCTCATGACTGACTTTTATCGGCCATATGTTAAAGATAGCCTCTGGCTCATCTCACTTTGCGCATTACCAGGAGGGTAACGAGCAGACAGAGCCCGGCCCAGCCGATCAGCAGTAGCCACTGCAGAAGCGCGTCGGCCCGACTACTGTACGACAGGGCGACGGCAGCGCAGACCGCCATCAGCAGCCAGGCCCGCAGGAGGGTTTTCCGGTGGCCCCAGCCGGCCTGCACCAGGCGCTGATAGAGGTGCTCCCGATGGGCCTCCCAGACCCGTTCACCACGCAATGCCCTGCGGCCCAGGGTGAAGGTGGCGTCGATGATGAAAGGGGAGAACAGGATGATCCCGGCCAGCAGGGGCAACAGACCTCTGGCCGCCCCCCAGAGGGTCATGGCAGCGGCCAGATACCCCAGTACGGATGAGCCCGCGTCCCCCATGAAGATTCGGGCAGGGGGGAAATTCCAGATCAGAAACCCGGCAACGGCGGCGGCGATAATGCCGTTGATGGCGGCGTATTGAAAGTCACCCGCCGGCAACGCCAGAGCGGCCAGCGAGGTAAACCCGATGACCGCCATGCCACCGGCAAAGCCATCCATACCATCCATGAAGTTGTAGAGATTGGTCATCCAGACGACATAGCCCAGGGTGAGCGCTGTCCCCCACACCGGCAGCAGGGCGATCTCAACCCCGGGGAACCGCATCTCTCCGGGAACCAGCCCCGCGACAATCAGAAGAGCCGCGGCCAGGGTCTGCAGCGCCAGCCTGAGCAGGGGACTCACATCCATCAGATCGTCGGCCGTCCCCACCGCCGCCAGCAGCGCCGCCCCGGCTGCCACCCAGCTCAGCCCGTGCCAGAAACCGGCCGCTAGCGCCAGAACCCCGGCAACCAGTGCCATGGCGAACAGAAAGGCCAGGCCACCGCTGCGGGGGATTGGTCTGTAGTGCAGGGAGCGGGCGTTGGGGTTATCCAGGATATGAAAGAGCGACCGCGGGTGCAGGAAACGCCGGGTCACGCCCGCCGCCAGCAGAAAGGCCGCCAGCATGACCAGGGCCAAGGTCAGCCAGATGTAGCTATTCCAGACCTCACCATTTCCGTTCAAAATCGTCTCATTGAAACACCGTTCACGGTTTTTTTCATGACCGGGTTACTGAGAAATTACAACCCGTCAACCCAGTGCCTTCACATACCAGTCCATCGCCTCATCCAGCCCCTGGTCGATCCGGTGGCTCGGCGCATACCCCAGCAGTGTTTGCGCCTTGCCGATATCCGCCTGGGAGTGGCGCACGTCGCCGGCACGAAACGCCCGATAGGTGGGCTCGGCCTTTTGCAGGCCGGGGCGCCGCTCAAGCAGGCGCTCCTGAATGAAGTGAAACAGCTGGTTTAGGCTGGTCCGGTCGTTGAGTGCCACGTTATAGATCTGGTCCGTAGCCTCTTCGCTCTCCGTCGTGGCGGCCAGCAGGTTCATCTGCACCGTGTTGTCGATATAGCAGAAATCCCGGCTGGTCTCGCCATCGCCGTTGATGAAGACCTCCTCGCCCGCCAGCAGGCCGGCCACCCATTTCGGGATTACCGCGGCATAGGCCCCGTTCGGGTCCTGGCGCTTGCCGAAGATATTGAAATAACGCAGTCCGATGCTCTTGAAGCCGTAGCTGCGGGCAAACACACTGGCGTAGAGTTCGTTCACCACCTTGGTGACCGCATAGGGGCTCAGGGGGTTGCCGATTTTGTCCTCTACTTTAGGGAGGTCAGGATGGTCGCCATAGGTAGAGCTGGAGGCGGCGTAGACGAAACGCCTCACATCGGCATCCCGGGCGGCAACCAGCATATTGAGATAACCGTCGATATTGGCCCGATTGGTATTGATCGGGTCCTCGATGGAGCGCGGCACCGAGCCCAGAGCCGCCTGATGCAGCACGTAGTCCACTCCCTGGCAGGCCTGCTGACAGGTGCCCAGCTGACAGATATCACCCTCGATGAAGTGGAAGGCCTCGGTCTTGGGGGTTTGCCCCGCATCGGCCAGGGCCTGATCGATATTGTGCTGGTATCCGGTGGCGAAGTTGTCCAGCCCCACCACCCGCTGATTCAGCTTCAGCAGGGCCTCCAGCAGATTGGAGCCGATGAAACCCGCCACCCCGGTGACCAGCCAGGTCTTTCGATGGGATCGCAGGTGCGCCTGCAGTGTCTGGTATTTCGTCATTACTGCCTTCTGTCTGGTTGGCCCCGGCATCGGCACTGCGATACCTGCAGCCCGGATTATATCCGATATCGTGGTTGTATCAGGCCATTGGTGGATGCGGCGCGCAAAAGCATGGTGCAGATCAAAAGAGCTGTGGGCGCGCCTTAGCCCCCCTACGACTTCAGACGGTACTCGGTACTGCAGTAGGGGCAGGCGATCTGGCCGCCATCCTGTTTTAGCGGCAAGTAGACCCGGGGGTGGAGCGATGCCGGGTCGACGCCCCTTGGCGGGCAGCAGACGGGAAAGTCGCTGGCGCTGACCTCCACGATAGGGGGCGGGTTGCGGGTTGCTGTTGCTTCGGTCATATTCATATACTCCCGATTACTTGAGGTTCTTGCAAAACTCTTAATTCCCCTCTCCCGGAGGGAGAGGGGGTATTTTGCAAGAGTCTCACTTGTTCAGACATAGGTCAGCCACTCGGGATACACATCCCGCCGGCCCTGAACCTGATCGAAATAGAGGCTCTGCAGCTGTTCGGTGACAGGTCCCCGGGTGCCACTGCCGATGGTCCGGTTGTCAACCTCCCGGATCGGCGTCACTTCGGCCGCAGAGCCGGTGAAAAAGGCCTCATCGGCGATATAGACCTCGTCCCGGGTGATGCGCTTCTCCACCACCCGGATACCCAGTTCCTCTGCCAGGGTGATGACGGTGCGGCGGGTGATACCATCCAGCGCCGAGGTGAGGTCCGGGGTATAGAGTACGCCGTCACGCACGATGAACAGGTTTTCTCCCGAGCCCTCCATGACGAAACCCTGGGGATCCAGCAGCAACGCTTCGTCATAGCCGTCGTCCAGGGCCTCTTTCAGGGCCAGCATGGAGTTCATGTAGTTGCCGTTGGCCTTGGCCCGGCACATGGTGATATTGACGTGATGGCGGGTGAAGGAGGAGACCCGGACCCGGATGCCGTTGCGCAGGCTCTCTTCTCCCAGATAGGCCCCCCAGTCCCAGGCGGCCACCATCACGTGCACTTCCAGATTGTCTGCCCGCAGCCCCATCCCCTCGGAACCGTAGAAGCACATCGGGCGCAGATAGGCAGAGGAGAGACCGTTGTCCCGCACGGCGGCGATCTGGGCCTGGTTCAGGGTCTCCCTGTCGTAGGGGATCTTCATGCCCAGGATGTGAGCAGAACGGAACAATCGGTCGGTGTGATCCTGCAGCCGGAAGATGGCGGGGCCGGCAGGCGTTTCGTAGGCGCGCACCCCTTCGAACACCCCCATTCCGTAATGCAGCGTGTGCGTCAGGACATGCACCTTCGCCTCGCGCCAGGGCACCATCTCACCATCGAACCAGATCCACCCGTCACGATCCGCGAATGTCGACATTTCTCTTTCTCCAACCGTTCTGCAGCCCTTCGAGGCACCGGCACCCAATCACTCGAACAACCCGATCATCTCCATCATCTCTTTCCACAACGCCCGCACCACCCGCCGCTGTGCCGTCAGCTCTTTATCCGCCACCAACCGGGGCAGCTCGCTCAGCGCCTTGCGGTGATAGACCGCCCGCAGCGACCGATAGGCATCGGCCAGCTGCTCCGCCTTCTCCCCCGGGAGCAACCGGTGCCGGGAGAGAGACTCCAGCAACCGGACATTGTCGGTCCAGCGCACCAGATCGGGATATCGGCTGGCCCACCGGAGAACGGAATATTGAACCATAAATTCTATATCCGCGATACCGCCCTGCCCCTGTTTGATGTCGAACAGACCGTTGCCGCTCTGATCCAGGGAGGCACGCATCTTTTCCCGCATCTCCCGCACTTCCCGGCACAGCTGCACCGGGTCCCGCTCGATGCAGAGCACCTGCTGCCGAACCGACTCGAAGCGGGCCGCCACCCGTGGATCACCCGCTACCGGCCGCGCCCGCAACAGCGCCTGATGTTCCCAGGTCCAGGCCGCCTCCCGCTGATAACGCTCGAAGGTCTCCATGCCACTGACCAGCATGCCCGAGTTGCCGTTGGGCCGCAGCCGCATGTCCACCTCATACAGCTGACCGGCGGGGGTGCGGGTGGCGAACATGTGGATCATGCGCTGCCCCAGGCGGGTATAGAAGAGGTCGTTGGCCACCTGCCGCTCGCCATCGGTGATGGCATTGGGTCCGTAGTCGGCATGGAGAAAGACCATATCCAGGTCGGAACCATACCCCAGCTCGATACCGCCCAGCTTGCCGTAGCCGATCACGGCAAAGCCCGTATCCGTACCGATCCCGGTTGGGCGACCATAGCGACCGGTCAGATCCTGCCAGCTCTGTGCCAGCACCCGCCGGATCACCGTCTCCGCGATTTCGGTCAGGTAATCGCTCACCACCATCAGGGGAATGACGCCGGTGATGTCCGCCGCCGCTACCCGCAATTTATTACTCCGGGCGAACAGGCGCAGGCGTTCCATCTGCTGTTCCAGGTCATCTGCTGCGAGCGCCGACAGCAGGGTATCCAGCTCCGCCTCCAGTTCAACCCCGCGCAACGGCGCATAGAGCCGGCGCGGGTCCAGCAGCTCATCCAGCAGCATCGGCTGGCGGGCAATCCGCTCTCCTACCCAGGGGCTGATGGCGGTGAGTCGAACCAGCTGCGAGAGTGCGATCGGGCTCTCCACCAGCAGTGCCAGATAGGCGGTTCGCCGGGCGATCGCCTCCAGCAGATGGAGCAGCCGTGCCAGGGTAACCTCTGCCTGGTCTGTCCTGGCCACCGCCTCCAGCAGCATCGGCATCAGCTGATCCAGCCGTTCGCGCCCCCGGCTCCCCATTCCCCGGCAGGCCCTGGAGTCACAAAATCCTTTTATCTCCTTCAATGCCGTCTTGCCATCCTTGAAGCCCGCCCGCTCCAGCAACTGGATCGCCTGCGCCTCCTCCAGCTGCCGGTGCCAGAGGGCAAGCATGCTCTCTTCATCCTCACTGCGTTCGGTCTGGGGTGCGGCAAAGACGGAATCGAAGTGCTCATGAACCCGCTGGCGGTGGTGCTCGAGTTGCCGGTGAAAAACTTCCCACGCATCGAAACCCATGGCGCGGGCGAGGCGCAGGCGGTTGAGCCCACTCTCGGGCAGCAGGTGCGTCTGTCGATCCTGCCAGGCCTGGACGCGGTTTTCCACCAGGCGCAGGAACTCGTAGGCCTGCTTCAGTTCCCGTATCACATAGTCCGGCAACAGCCCCTTCTCTTCCAGCCGTTGCAGTACCAGCAGAATCGGCCGCACCTGCAGTTCCGGGTCGTGCCCACCACGAATCAGCTGAAACGCCTGCCCGATGAACTCGATCTCGCGGATACCGCCCGGGCCCAGCTTGACGTTGTCGGCCATCCCCCGGCGCTGCAGTTCACGGCTGATCAACCGCTTCATGTCGCGCAGGGACTCGATCGCCCCGAAGTCCAGATAACGGCGATAGACGAAGGGTCGCAGCATCGTCTCCAACAGCGTCACCGACGCCGGTTCCCCACAGACCGCCCGGGCCTTGATCATGGCATAGCGCTCCCACTCCCTGGCCTGAGACTGGTAGTAGTGCTCCATGGCACCGAAGCTGACAGCCAGCGGCCCCGCCTCGCCGAAGGGTCGCAACCGGGTATCGACCCGGAATACGAAACCATCCGCGGTCTGGCTGCCGAGGGCCTTTATCAACTGCTGGCAGAGTCGGATGAAGAACTGCTCGTTCTCCAGTGGTCGTCTGCCATCCACCTGCCCCGGCTCGGGGTAGACGAAGATCAGGTCGATATCGGAGGAGAGGTTGAGCTCCCGGGCCCCCAGCTTACCCATGGCCAGTACCACCAGCCGTTGCTCTACCCCGCCGGCGTTGCGCGGCGTGCCCAGTTTCTCGACCGCCCAGCGGAAGAGCAACCTCAGGCTCTCCACGATGCAGGCATCCGCCAGCGCCGAGAGATCCTCCAGGGTCTCGGAGAGGGGGGCCAGACGGGCGATGTCCCGCCAGATGATGCGCACCATCTCGCGCCGCCGGAAGCGGCGCAGCGAACGCTGCAGCGCGGGTTCATCCAGCACCCCGGCGAGCCGTCCACCCAGGCGGGTCGCCAGTTCGCCAGCCGGGTACTGGCGATGCAGATCGCCACTCTCGACCAGCCGTTCCAGCAACCCGGGATCCCGGGTGCAGCTCTGGGCCACATATTCACTCGCCTCCCAGACCTGCTTCAGTTGCTGCAGCAGGGCCGCCTCCGGCCGGAACCCGATTCCCGCTTCCGCCGCCGCCTCCTGCCAGGCCTGCCAGCGCCGCTCCGTCTCCTGCTCCAGCTGCTCGATCAGGTCTGTCATGGCGGCGGGCTCCAGTTCCTTCGGTTTGGTTACACCTTACGGCATTGTATCCGAGTTGGTGGGGGGAAGGCAGGATGGGAGAAGGGAGAATCTCTGGTTCCCACGCTCTGTGTGGGACCCCCTGCCGGAGCACAGGTGCCATGCGGCGCGGGAGCGCCGCAGAATACGTTCCCACGCGGAGCGTGGGAACGAGGAAACCTTTGAAGGTCCTCGATCATCCCGTTGTCTTCTGTCCTCTGAAAACGCAAAAAGCCCCGCCGAAGCGGGGCTCTCTGATACTGCGGGTGAAACCGGGCGACGTTTACATCATGCCGCCCATGCCACCCATGCCGCCCATATCACCCATACCGCCGCCCATACCACCACCACCGGCGGCCTCTTCCTTGGGCTCCTCGGCCACCATGGCCTCGGTGGTGATCATCAGGGTCGCCACGGAAGCGGCGTTCTGCAGCGCGAAGCGGGTCACCTTGGTGGGGTCCAGGATACCCATCTCCACCATGTCGCCATACTCGCCGTTGGCGGCGTTGAATCCGTAATGGCCTTCACCCTCGGCCACATTGTTCAACACCACCGAGGGCTCACCACCGGCATTGGCCACGATCTGGCGCAAGGGCTCTTCCAAGGCGCGGGAGGCGATGGCGATACCCACCTCCTGGTCATGGTTGTCGGCCTTGAGATCCTTCAGGGCTGCCCGGGCACGTACCAGGGCGACACCGCCACCGGCGACGATGCCCTCTTCCACGGCGGCACGGGTCGCGTGCAGAGCGTCTTCCACCCGGGCCTTCTTCTCCTTCATCTCGACCTCGGTGGCAGCACCGACCTTTATCACGGCCACACCGCCGGCCAGCTTGGCCACCCGTTCCTGCAGCTTCTCACGGTCGTAATCTGAGCTGGTCTCCTCGATCTGGGCGCGGACCTGCTCGACCCGGGCCTTGATGTCGGCCTCTGAACCGGCGCCATCGATGAGGGTGGTCTCCTCTTTGGTGATCTGCACCTTCTTGGTGGTGCCCAGCTCGTTCACGGTAGCCTTCTCCAGGGTCAGGCCCACCTCTTCGGCGATCACGGTGGCACCGGTGAGGATGGCGATATCCTGCAGCATGGCCTTGCGGCGGTCACCGAAGCCCGGCGCCTTGACCGCACACACTTTGACGATGCCGCGAATGGTGTTGACCACCAGGGTGGCCAGTGCCTCACCCTCCACGTCCTCGGCGATGAGCAGCAGCGGTTTACCCGCCTTGGCCACCGCCTCCAGCACCGGGAGCAGGTCACGGATGTTGGAGATCTTCTTGTCGTGCAGCAGGATGTAAGGATCCTCCAGATCCACGCTCATGCTCTGCTGGTTGTTGATGAAGTAAGGGGAGAGGTAGCCGCGATCGAATTGCATTCCCTCGACCACATCCAGCTCGTTGTCCAGGGCAGTACCCTCTTCCACGGTGATGACGCCCTCCTTGCCCACCTTCTGCATCGCCTCGGCGATGATGTTGCCAATATTGGTGTCGCTGTTGGCGGAGATGGTGCCCACCTGGGCAATCGCCTTGTCGTCGGAACAGGGGGCGGACATATCACTCAGCTGCCTCACGGTAACCTCTACTGCCTTGTCCATGCCACGCTTCAGGTCCATGGGATTCATGCCGGCGGCCACTGCCTTCAGGCCTTCGCGCACCATGGCCTGGGCCAGCACGGTAGCGGTGGTGGTGCCATCACCGGCCACATCGGAGGTATGGGAGGCAACCTCTTTCACCATCTGGGCGCCCATGTTCTCGAACTTATCAGCCAGCTCGATCTCCTTGGCGACAGAGACACCATCCTTGGTGATGGTGGGGGCACCAAAGCTCTTCTCCAGTACCACGTTACGGCCCTTGGGACCCAGGGTCACCTTGACCGCATTGGCCAGGACGTTGACGCCGGTCAGCATCTTGTGGCGGGAGTCTTCAGCAAATCTCACTTCTTTCGCAGTCATCGTATATATTCCTTAAAAAACTTTTGTCGATAGCTTCTCAACGCCACCAGGCGCCCGTTGTTGCCAGCTCAGCTGGAACCAGGCACCTGGAGCGGGGTCATTCGGAGCCTCAGCCCTCGATCACACCCATGATGTCTTCTTCGCGCAGTACCAGCAGCTCCTCGCCTCCGATCTTCACCTCGGTGCCGGAATACTTGCCAAACAGCACCGTGTCCCCAACCTTGACATCCAGGGGGCGAACATCACCATTGGTAAGAATCTTGCCATTGCCGACAGCCAGAACCTCGCCCTGAATCGGTTTCTCGGTAGCATTGTCGGGAAGTACGATTCCACCGGGACTGGTACGCTCTTCTTCCATACGACGGACGACGACGCGGTCTTGCAGCGGACGAATATTCATCTACTGATTTCTCCTGATTTATTAATGAATTCCTATTGATTTATCCGGGAGGCGCCACGTTGTTAGCACTCACCCTGACTGAGTGCTAATAATAGGGGCGAAATTCGGGGAGTCAAGAGAGGAGGGAATATTTTTTGGATTTTGCAGACAC
>JAUXBK010000114.1 GCA_030619405.1 Sedimenticola sp.
ATTTACAGGATTGTTCAGGATTAACAGAATTTAAAAAATTACATAAACTTGTAAATCCTGTTAATCCTGTCCATTGATTGAGATGTTTTTGAACGGAAATGGCGAGGTCTGATTTGGCAAGAAACTCATCACAAAAGGTTGCCGTTCAGTCCCCCCTCCTCAAATCCCCTCTCCCTCAGGGAGACGACTCCATGGATGGAGGAGGTAGGGCGACGCAGGACGCCAAAGCCGAGGGTTAGGGTGAGGGGTTCAATACGGCAGGGGGAGTGAACGGTTACCACAAAAGACCTGGGTAAAGAGCACGAAGAATTCTTGTTTTTAAATGTTTTTTCGTGTTCTTCGTGGTGATTCTTTTTCCACATTTAGAATTGCTGGAGGTTTGCGTTACCAAATCAATCCGTGTTTGATCCGTGTTAATCCGCGGCTAAATGTCTATTGATTCCGTGAACGATTACAATGTTTCCTGCAGATTAGAGAGTCGAAATCATGAGTGAATGCGGTTGTTCATCCCATACCGGCGGCGTCCCGCTGAAGCCCCTGGAAGAGGCGCTGGCGCTGTTGTTGAGCCATGCCAGGCCGGTGGCAGAGGTGGAGGAGGTCGCTCTTCCGGAGGCCCTGGGTCGGGTGCTGGCCAGCGCCATTACCAGCCGCATCACCATGCCGCCCTGGGACAACAGCGCGATGGACGGCTATGCCATCGACACCGCCGATATCGAAGGGTGCGGGACCCGGCTGCCGATCTCCCAGCGTATCCCTGCGGGGACATCGGGAGAGCCTTTGGCCCCGGGCACGGCGGCCCGCATCTTCACCGGCGCACCGGTGCCGGCCAATGCGGATGCGGTGGTGATCCAGGAGGTGTGTGAGCAGCGGGGCGATGAGGTGATCATCAACCAGGTCCCCAAGCCGGGAGCCAATATCCGCCGTGCCGGAGAGGATACCCGGGAGGGCGCCGAGGTGCTGGCGGCCGGCACCCGGATCGGGCCTCAGCACATGGGACTGCTGGCTTCCGTCGGTGTGGACCGAATACCGATGCGGCGCCGACTGAAGGTGGCGGTCTTCTCCTCCGGTGACGAACTGGTGATGCCGGGCCAGCCGCTGGGGCCTGGACAGATCTACAATTCCAATGAGTTCACGCTGGAGGGTCTGTTACGCAGTATCGGTTGCGAACCGGTCAAGATGGGTATCGTGCAGGACACGATGGAAGCCACCTGCCGGGCGCTGAAAGAGGCGTCTGAGAAGGCGGATCTGATCGTGACCTCCGGTGGTGTCTCAGTGGGTGAAGAGGATCACATCAAACCGGCGGTGGAGAAACTGGGCAGTCTGGACCTGTGGAAGATCGCGATACGTCCGGGCAAACCGCTCGCCTTCGGCCATATCGGTGACACGCCGTTCATCGGCACCCCAGGGAACCCGGTCTCCCTGTTCGTCACCTTCTGCCTGTTCGGGCGCCCCTTCATCCTCAAGGCGCAGGGTGTCTCGGGTGACCTGAGACCGACACTGGTGACTGCACCAATCGGGTGTGACTGGCCCAGGCCGGACAAACGGCGGGAATTCGCCCGGGCGCGTCTGGAGCTGGACGAGAAGGGGGAGGCGGAGGTGTCGCTCTATCGCAGCCGCTCCTCCGGGGTGCTGAGCTCGCTGGCCTGGGCCAATGGCCTGGCCATATTGCCGGAGAACCAGCCGCTCGAACGGGGTGACCTGGTTCAGTTTCTTCCTTTCAGTGCGCTGCTGTCATGATCGAGGTTCTTTTTTTCGCCCGTCTCAGGGAACAGCTGGGAACCGCCAAGGAGCGGTTGCAGGCCGGGTCTGAAGCCACAGACGTTGGTGCTGTCATCAAACTGTTACAGCGCCGGGGCGGGGTCTGGGAGGAGGCCTTTGGTGACGGGCAGACAGTAATAATGGCGGTCAACCAGGAGGTGGCCAGCGCCTCTACTCCGGTCAAGGATGGAGATGAGGTCGCCTTCTTCCCACCGGTGACGGGGGGATGAGGGAAGAGGACCAAGGACCAGGGACCAGGGACCAGGGACCAGGGACCAAGGACCAAGGACCAAGGACAGAGCTTCTGCCAACCGTAAACCGTAAACCGCCAATTCCTGAACCATGAACACGATAGAGATCCAGACCGAGCCCTTCGATATCGCTGCGATCATGGCTGAGTTGCGGGCGGACAATCCGGCCATCGGTGCGGTGGTCACTTTCGTCGGCCTGATGCGGGACATGAACGAGGGGGACCGGGTCTCCACTATGACCCTGGAGCACTACCCGGGTATGACTGAGAAGGCGTTGCAGGCGATCGTGGAGGAGGCGGACCGACGCTGGGATTTGATGGGTATCCGGGTGGTGCATCGGGTGGGTGAGTTGCTGCCGCTGGATCCGATCGTCATGGTTGCGGTCGCCAGCACCCACCGTGGCGCGGCGTTCCAGGCCTGTGAATTCGTGATCGACTATCTCAAGACCCGCGCCCCGTTCTGGAAAAAGGAGCGTACCCCGGAGGGGGAGCGCTGGGTGGACGCCCGCCACGGTGATTCCGCAGCGGAGCAGCGCTGGAACAAGGGGCAGTAACCATGATTGGCAGGCGTTCAAGTTATGGGTAACGAGATGCACTAATGGGCAGCGTCTCCATCGCCAACCGCCACTTCCTGCTGCGCCGGCTGCACTCCCTGTTCGGACTGCTGCCGGTGGGGGCATTCGTTATCTTTCACCTGTGGGAGAACTCCCAGTCCCGGTTTGGCGCAGAGCACTACAACCAGGATGTGGTCGGCTGGTTGCAGGGGCTCAACTACCTGACGCTGCTGGAGGTCTTCATGATCGCCCTGCCGATCCTGTTCCATGCTCTCTATGGCCTGGTGATCGTATACGCAGCGAAACCGGAGCCGATACACTACCCTTTCATGCACAACCGGTTCTACCTGCTGCAGCGGGTCTCCGGTGTGGGGGTGCTGCTGTTTCTGTTGATTCACGTGGGGTGGACCCGGATCTGGGGGATCTGGGAGCCTGCGATCAAAGCCGATATGTTTGGTCACATGCACTCCCTGCTCACCAACCCGCTGCTGCTGGCAGTCTATGTGATCGGCCTGCTGCTGGCGGTGTTTCATCTCTGCTACGGCCTCTGGTCCATGGGGCTCAGTTGGGGAGTCACTACCACTCCTGAGGCCCAGGCTCGGAGCTTCTGGCTGATGATGGGGCTGGCGCTGCTGCTGGCCGCCATGGGTTTGCAAGGTATAGCGGGGTTCCTGGCATGAGGCGGGTGATCGTGATCGGTGGTGGCCTGGGCGGGCTCTGGGCTACGTTGCGGATCGCTGAGGCGGGCTTCCGGGTGGCGCTGTTCTCCCTGTTCGAGGTGAAGCGCTCCCACTCGGTCTGCGCCCAGGGCGGGATCAATGCCAGTCTGGATACCAAGGGCCAGCGTGACTCTATCTGGCAGCACTTCGTCGACACCATCAAGGGTGGCTCCTACCTCGCCAATCAACCCCCGGTCAAGTCCATGTGCGATGAAGCGCCGGGGCTGATCCAGACCTTTGAGCGCATGGGTGTCACCTTCTCCCGCACACCGGAAGGGATCATGGACCTGCGGTTGTTCGGCGGGGTCAGGAACAAGCGCACCGTTTTTGCCGGCGCCAGTACGGGCCAGCAGCTGCTCTACGGTGTGGATGAGCAGGTGCGTCGCCTGGAGGCCGCCGGAGAGGTGGAGAAAAGGGAGTGGTGGGAGTTTCTCTCCATCGTGCGGGACGACCAGGGCGTCTGCCGCGGCATCGTCGCCATGGACCTCAAGCGCATGGAGGTGAAGGCGTTTCCGGCGGACGTGGTGGTGCTGGCCACGGGGGGGCTGGGACAGATCTATGCCCCCAAGACCACCAACTCCACCAACTCCACCGGGGCGGCGGCCAGTCGGGTGTTCCAGCAGGGGGCGTTGTTCGCCAACGGGGAGTTCTTTCAGTTTCACCCCACCGCCATGCTGGGTGATGACAAAACCCGCCTGATGAGCGAGGCGGCGCGGGGAGAAGGGGGCCGGATATGGGTACCGAAAGATCCCTCGGACCAGCGCCCCCCGAACGACATACCGGAGCGGGAACGCTTCTATTTCCTGGAAGAGTGGTATCCCACCTATGGCAATACGGCGGCACGGGACGTGGCATCCCGGGCGATCTGGAAAGCGGTCAGGGACATGGGTATGGGGGTGGGTGGTGAGGATAAGGTCTATCTGGATCTGACCCACCTGGACCCTAAGTTCGTGGAGCTGCGCCTGGGCGCCATTCTGCGCATCTACCGCAAGTTTCACGGCAGTGACCCGGTGACCGAGCCGATGGAGATATTCCCCGCCGCCCACTACGCCATGGGTGGGTTGTGGGTGGACTATGAAAAGAACGAGGAGAGCGGCGGGCTCAGCTGTGGCAGTACCCGCAACCACGCCACCACTGTTCCCGGGCTCTATGCCTGTGGCGAGTGCGATTACGGCTACCATGGCGCCAACCGGCTGGGCGCCAACTCCCTGCTCTCCGCCTCCTTCTCCGGGCGGGCCGCCGGTGAAGCGGTGGTCAGCTACCTGAAGGGGCTGGAGCCGGGGTCTGACAGTGTGCCGCTGTCCCGTGCTTTCGAGGGTGAGGTGCAGCGACAGCAGGCAATCAACCGGTCGCTGATGGTCTCCCGCGGTGGTGAAAATGCCTACGCCCTGCATCGGGAGCTGGGTGAGCTGATGACGGACCGGGTGGGCGTGGTCAGGGACAACCGGCAGCTGGATCAGGCCTTCGGTGAGTTGAAGGCGCTGGAGGAGCGGGCGGAGCGGATCGATCTCGGGGAGGCCTCGGGCTGGGCCAATCAGACCCTGAGCTACGCCCGTCAGGTGCGCGACATGATACAGCTGGCCCAGGTGGTGGCGCGGGGGGCGCAAGAGCGGGACGAGTGTCGGGGCGCCCATTACAAGCCGGAGTTCGAACTGGAGATCCCGCAAGGAAAGTTTCCCGGTGATCCGGAGTTCGAGGTCTATCGCCAGGCCTGGAAGGAGAACAATCGGAAGTGGCTGAAGAGCACCATCGCCCGCTATACACCGGACGGGCCCGAGGTCCGTTTCGAGACGGTGGACACCACGATCCTGCCGCCGGAGCAACCGCGGGACTATCGATAGATTATGACTGAACAGATCGAGTTTCGGATCAGACGTCAGGATGGCCCGGAGACGGCCCCCTACTGGCAGGCGTTTCGGGTGCCCTGGCGGCCCGGCCACAACGTGGTCTCGGCGCTGATGGTGTTGCGGGAAAACCCGGAGACCGCCTCCGGAGAGCGGGTGCAGCCGGTAGCCTGGGAGTTCAACTGCATGGAAGAGGTGTGTGGCGCCTGCTCCATGATGGTCAACGGAGTGCCGCGTCAGGGCTGCGCCGCCTTGATCGACGATCTGGAGCAGCCGATCGTGCTGGAGCCGCTGGCCAAGTTTCCGGTGGTGCGGGATCTGATGGTGGACCGCGCCGCCATCTTCGGTACCCTGCAGCGGGTGAAGGCGTGGATCGAGATCGATGGTGCCTGGAGTGTCCATCAGGGGGCGCCCCGCATCTCGCCCCAGGAGTGGCTGGAGAACTATCACTACAGCCAGTGTATGAGTTGTGGCTGCTGTCTGGCCGCCTGCCCTCAGTACGGCCCCGGCAACGACTTCGTCGGGCCCAACGCCCTGGCCCAGGTGCGGCTGATGAACGCCCACCCCACTGGTCGCTACAATCGCACGGAGCGGCTGCACGCGATCATGGCGGAGGGCGGGCTGTCCGATTGTGGCAATGCTCAGAACTGCGTCCGCGTCTGTCCCAAGGAGATCCCGCTCACCACCGCCATCGGGGAACTGGGGCGTGAGGTGACGCTACAGCTGGCCCGGGACCTGTTCGGGAAGTCCTGAGACAGAGTAACCGTTCACGGTTACGGGTATGATTAGCCACCCCCCCTCACTCTCGCACCCGTTTGTAGGAACCACTGCCGCCTTCGAACGGGGGCGCCACTGCGGCAGCAGGTGGCACCTCGGTTTCGGCGAGGCGCTGGTCGAACAGCGTGAAGTCCTCTATCGGTGCCTCGCAACGGGTGCCACTGCAGATGTAGGCGCAGGTTTCGCCGCCCGGTTCCCGCGCCCCCAGCAGGCCGGGCAGCTGGGTTTCAGAGGATGGGATGGCCAGGGTGAATCGCCGTGGTGCATAGTGTTGCAGCGCCCGTCGGCGCCATTGTTCCAGCGCGGCCCCAGTGCCTCGGATGACAATGGTCTCGGTGGGCTGGATCTGCTCTTCCAGGGCCTCCAGCAGGGTGCAGTGAGCGTGAGGGATCTGGCGAATATGCTCCCAGGCGGTACGGATGGCCCCCTCCGCCGCACCCAGGTAGCGCTGTTCCCCCAGCAGATGTCCCAGGCGCGCCAGAGCAAAAGCGGCGACCCCGTTACCGGCCGGGGTGGAATCATCCCCCAGTGGTTTGGGCCGCTGGATCAGCCGCTCATGGTCGTCGGCGGTGAAGAAGAAACCACCGGCCTCCGGGTCCTGGAAGTGGCCCAGCAGCACATCTGCCAGCTCCCGGGCAAACTCCAGATCAGGGCGCTGCCAGCGGGTCTGAAGCCGTTCCAGCAGGGCGTCGATCAGGTAGGCGTAGTCGTCCAGATAACCTGCCAGGTGGGAGTGACCATCCTTGTGGGTGGCCAGCAGCCGGCCGTCTCGCCACAACGCCTGCCGGATGAATTCCAGGGACCGTCCGGCCGAGTCGATGAAACGCTGATCCCCGAGCAGGCGCCCGGCCCGGGTCATACCCTTGATCATCAGGGCGTTCCAGGAGGTGAGGATCTTTTCGTCCCGCCCGGGACGGGGTCTGCACTCACGGGCCCGGAACAGCTTTCGACGGGCGCTGGACAGCAGCGCCCGGGCCTGTTCGGCGCTGCTGTCGAACGCCTGGTTGAGCTCGGCGACAGAGGCGCGGTTGTGCAGGTGCCAGCGACCTTCGAAGTTGGGGCTGCGGTCAAGGCCATAGTAGCGGGCCAGGTGGCGGTATTCCTCCTCCTCCAGCAGTGCCCGGATCTGCTCCCGGGTCCAGAGGTAGAAGCTCCCCTCCGCCCCCTCGCTGTCCGCATCCAGGCTGGAGTAGTAGCCCCCGGTTGGCGCCTGCATCTCCCGCATCACCCAGCCGGCAGTCGCTGCGAGCGTCTCCCGGAACAGGGTTTTCCCGGTGATCTGCCAGAGGTCGCTGTAGAGCACCAGCAGCGGCCCGTTATCATAGAGCATCTTTTCGAAGTGGGGGATCATCCACTGGTCGTCCACCGAATAACGGCAGAAGCCGCCACCCAGCTGGTCGTTGATCCCGCCCAGGGCCATGCGCCTGAGAGTGAACTCCACCAGGTGCAGGGCACGGGGGTCCGGCTGCCCGCCAATGGCCGTGGCGGCCCAGTGTCGCAGCAGCCGGTTCAGGCTGGCCGGGTGGGGGAACCTGGGGGCCGGACCAAAGCCGCCATGGGTCTCGTCGAAGCTGCGGGCCAGTTGTTGCCGTGCCGTCTCCAGGGGGGCGCTGTCCAGCATCCGGTCGTCGTCGAGCGGGGTGGGGTTGAGCCGGGAGAGGGTTGTCAGCAAGGAACGGTTCTGATCCCGGATCTCCTGCTGCTGCCCCTGCCAGGCATTGGTGACCTGCTGCAGCAGGTCACGGAAGGCGGGCAGGCCGTGGCGTGGTTCCGGTGGGAAATAGGTGCCGGCGAAGAACGGGGTCTGATCGTCCGGGGTGAGAAACAAGGTCAGTGGCCAGCCTCCCGGGCGCTGTGCCAGCAGCTGGTGGGCCGACTGGTAGATCCGGTCCAGGTCGGGTCGTTCCTCCCGGTCGACCTTGATATTGATGAACAGATCGTTCATCAGCGCGGCGGTCTCCGGTTCCTCGAAGGATTCGTGCGCCATGACGTGACACCAGTGACAGGCGGAGTAACCGATGGAGAGCAGGATTGGCTTGCCGCTCTCCCGGGCCAGGTTCAGCGCTTCCCTGCCCCACGGGTACCAGTCGACCGGGTTGTCTGCATGCTGAAGCAGGTAGGGGCTGGTAGCATTGGCAAGGTGATTTCTGGGCATTGGGTTAAGATGGCTCCGGTAAGGGGGGTCTTGGGTTAGGCAACCTCCAAAAATTAAGATACCAGCCTTGCTTGTCTATGCCTCCGTCTTCTGCGTTGTGCCAAGGGTTACATACAACGAGTATGCGCCCCTTGGCACGCCTTGAATACGA
>JAUXBK010000206.1 GCA_030619405.1 Sedimenticola sp.
GCGGCCCCTATGTCGCCTTCCCCATCACCCCTGCCCGAACCTTTCCTGCAGCGGCTGCGGGAGATCCTGCCGCCGGACCGGTTCGACGCCGCTGTCGAGACCTTTTACCGGGGGCGCCCCACCTTTTTTCGCAGCAACAGGCTGAAGAGCACGGACAGGGAGCTGCAGCTGGAACTGGAAAGTGCCGGCTTCGATTTGACGCCGGTGCGCTGGCACCCCGGTGCCTGGCAGGTGCCCAATGGTCAACGCCGGGCCCTGACCGAGTCCGCCGCCTTTGATCAGGGGCGGCTCTATATCCAGAATCTCTCCTCCATGCTGGCCCCCAGGATCCTCGGTCCCCGACCGGGTGAGGTGGTGCTGGATCTGGCCGCTGCCCCGGGCGGCAAGACCCTGCAGATGGCGGCCATGATGGAGAACCGGGGCCGGATTTCGGCGGTGGAATCGGTCCGGGGGCGATTTTTCCGGCTCAAGGCGAATCTGGAACGCCATGGTGCCACGCTGGTGAAGGGGTATCTTATGGATGGGCGGGCGGTTGGCGCCAAGGTGCCGGAGCGTTTTGACCGGGTATTGCTGGATGCCCCCTGCTCTTCAGAGGCCCGGTTTCGGGCGGACGATCCGAACAGCTGGAGCCACTGGAGTCTGCGCAAGGTCAGGGAGTCGGCACGCAAACAGAAGCGGCTGCTGGACTCCGCTTTCCGCTCGCTGAAGCCGGGCGGGGTGCTGCTCTACTGCACCTGCTCCTATGCCCCGGAAGAGAACGAACTGATCATCGATGCCCTGCTCAGGCGTTATGCGGGGGATGTCGCTATCGAGCGTCTCGAACTCTCGCTGGAGAACCGGCAACCGGGGCTGACCAGCTGGGCAGGGAAAAAGCTGGATCCGATGCTGGCACGGGCGGTACGGGTATTGCCCACCCGGGACATGGACGCTTTTTTTCTGTGTCGGATGAAAAAAGGTAACCGTTCACGGGATCAATAGATTAACGCGGATCAAACAAAACACGGATTGATTGGGATAGTTTTAGCGCTTGCCCTGCTTCCAATGGGGCTGTAAATTGCATTTTCCCGATTTCAGTCACTGCGTCTGACGAATTCCTGGACCCTGAATATCATGTCGACATTATATATCGTTTCCGCCCCCTCCGGTGCGGGTAAGACCACTCTGCTGAAGGCTTTGGGGGAGACTGACGAACAGATCTCGGTCTCGGTCTCCCACACTACCCGCGCCATGCGTCCGGGCGAGGTGGATGGGGTGGATTACCATTTTATCGACCCGGATACCTTCAGCGCCATGGTGGGGGAGGGGGCGTTCCTGGAACACGCCCGGGTGTTCGATAACTATTACGGTACCTCCGAGTCGGGGATACGTGATCAACTCAGCGCCGGGCGTGACGTGATACTGGAGATCGACTGGCAAGGGGCCAGCCAGGTGCGGAAACGGTTTCCTGACGCGGTCTCCATTTTCATCCTGCCCCCGACCCGGGAGGCCCTGCGCCAGCGGCTCGGCGGTCGCGGCCAGGACAGCGAGGAGATCATTCATCGCCGCATGCGGGATGCAGTGGCCGAGATGGCCCACTACCCGGAGTATGATTACCTGGTGGTGAACGACCTGTTTGAGGAGGCGCTCGAAGAGCTGCGGGCGGTAGTGACCTGTCAGCGCCTGCGCCTGGCAGAGCAGGTGGTACGGCTGGAGAGAAAACTGCAGGCACTGTTGACAGGCTCCTAGTAGATACACGCAATTTGGCAGACGTCGCGATACTCTCCCAGATCCTTTTTTTCCTCGGTCCTGTTTCTCTCCTTGGTCCTGTTACCTGTTATAGGTTATATTTGTCCGACGTTCGACCGGATCGGTCGAGATTTTCCCTGAATTCCGGAGTAGATGAATGGCCCGTGTTACTGTTGAAGATTGCCTCGAACATGTCGATAACCGCTTCGATCTGGTGCTTCTTGCCACCAAGCGGGCACGCCAGCTGGTGAATGGCATTGAGCCTTTCCTGCCGTGGGAAAACGACAAGCCTACCGTGATGTCGCTGCGGGAGATCGCCGACGGTCTGGTGGATGACGATGTGGTCAATCCGCCGCCGCGGGACGAAATGGAATCGCTGATGAGTGCGGAGGCGACCGACGCCGAAGCAGTTGGCGAGGGCCGGCCACCCGCTGCCTGACGGATGAACCCCAAGACCGCGTTTCTGCACGACCGGTCGGCCGATCCTTCCCGGGATGCGGTCAAGCTGTCCTGAAGGGCGGTGATCATGGCTGAGCCCGCCCCCACCGATGAGTACTGCAAACCCCGTTTCCTGATCAGCGATCTGTGCGTCTATCTTGAGTCCTATCTCAAGCAGGAGCAGATCCGCGAGGTCTACCGCGCCTACCTGTTCAGTGCCGAGGCCCACGAGGGCCAGAAACGCATGACGGGTGAACCCTACATCTACCACCCGCTCGCCGTGGCCAGGATCCTGGCCGATATGCGGATGGACTACAAGTGCCTGATGGCGGCCATCCTGCACGATGTGATCGAGGATACCCCCACCGCCAAGGAGCAGATCACCGAGTCATTCGATCAGGAGATCGCCGAGCTGGTGGATGGGGTCAGCAAGCTGACCCAAATCGATTTTCGCTCCCGTGCCGAGGCCCAGGCCGCGAGTTTTCGCAAAATGCTGCTGGCCATGACCCGTGATATCCGGGTGGTGATGATCAAACTGGCGGATCGCCTGCACAACATGCGCACCCTGGGGGTGATGCGCCCCGAAAAGGCCAGGCGTATCGCCCGTGAGACCCTGGATATCTACGCACCCATTGCCAACCGCCTGGGAATCAACAACCTTAGAATCGAGCTGGAGGACCTCTGTTTCGCCGCCTACTGGCCGATGCGCCAACGGGTTTTGAAGGAGGCGGTCAGTACCGCCCGCGGTAATCGCAAGGAGGTGATGAGAAATATCGAGACCGCCATCCACAACCGCTTGGAGGAGGATGGGCTGCAGGGCGAAGTGATGGGCCGGGAGAAGCACCTCTACAGCATCTATAAAAAGATGCGGGAGAAGAAACTCTCATTTCACGAGGTGGTGGATGTCTACGCCTTTCGCATCGCCGTCGACCGGCTGGACACCTGCTATCGGGTGCTTGGTTCCATGCACAACCTCTATAAGCCGGTACCGGGCCGCTTCAAGGATTACATTGCCATCCCCAAGGCCAACGGCTACCAGTCCCTGCACACCGTGCTGTTCGGCCCCCACGGTATCCCGGTCGAAGTTCAGATCCGTACCGAGGAGATGAACCGGCTGGCAGACTCCGGCATCGCCGCGCACTGGTTGTACAAGGATGGTGGTCAACAGACCGACCTCGCCCAGTCGGGGGCCTCAGCCTGGCTCAATAACCTACTGGAGTTGCAGCAGGGGGCGGGGGATTCCATGGAGTTCCTGGAGCATGTCAAGGTCGATCTGTTTCCGGATGAGGTCTATGTCTTCACCCCCCAGGGGGAGATCATGGTGTTGCCCAAGGGGGCGACGGTGATCGACTTCGCCTACGCGGTCCATACCGACCTGGGTAACCAGTGCGTGGCAGCCCGTATCGGCCGACAGCTCGTACCGCTACGCAGTCGTCTGTACAGTGGTCAAACCGTGGAGATCATCACATCGCCCGGCGCAGTTCCCAATCCGGTCTGGCTCAATTTCGTGGTGACGGGCAAGGCGCGGGCCAATATCCGCAGCTACCTGAAAAATCTGCAGCAGCAGGAGGCGATGGAACTGGGTCGCCGGCTGCTGGAGAAGGAGCTCTCCAACCACGGCCGGTCTATCGATGATCTGCAACCTGTGAAGCTCGAATATCTGTTGAAAGAACTCAAGATCGACTCGATGGAGAGTCTGTTCGAGGAGATCGGACTGGGAAAACGGATGCCACTACTGGTCGGAAGACGCCTGATGGGTGAGGGTGTCGACTTATCCCGGGAGGAGGTCGGCGCTGCGGGTTTGGCATCATCACCGCTGATGATCAAGGGCACGGAAGGCATGGTGGTTAAATTTGCCAAGTGTTGTCGTCCGATCCCGGGAGACGATATCGTCGCCACCTTCAACCCCGGTAAGGGGATCGTGGTCCACCGTCACGAGTGCCACAACATCGGGGATGCCCGCAAGCGCGATGACCGTTGGCTGGATGTACAGTGGGAGCATGAGGCAGCGGCGGATTTCTCCACCGAGGTCAAGATCGACGTGGGTAACAAACGGGGTGTACTGGCCACGGTGGCATCGGCTCTTTCGGCCATGGGGTCGAACATCGAAAACGTAAGGATGGAGGAGCGGGACGGCTTGACCTCGACCCTCCATTTCGTGATGACGGTCAAAGACCGCCGTCATCTGGCAAACATCATGCGCCGGCTGCGCTCCATCCCGACGGTGTTGCGTATCTACCGCCTGCTCGGTTGAGATAGGAGCCTGTCCGAGAATAGGGAACCTACTCGGCAACTGCTCCATGCGTGGCTCTACCTCCTGCATCCCTGCAGTCGTGCGGGAAACCCATTTTGGCCAGATTTCCCGATTAAATTCGTTAAATATGTCCAATATTCGCCTCATTTAAACGAAAAATCTGACTCAAAATGGATTCCTCTCGCTACGACCGCCATGGATGGCGGCAAGGATTGTTCCTACAATCCTATTGCATTTCCTCCATCCATGGAGGTCAGAAGTGCCGGTTTTGCAGGAGCAAC
>JAUXBK010000227.1 GCA_030619405.1 Sedimenticola sp.
GGAAGCGCAGCTCCAGACTCGTTCCCACGCTCCGCGTGGGAACGCACCCGGCGGCGCTCCTGCGCCGCATGGCACCGATCCATATACCCCGTGTATCAGCTGCAGGCACGGCAGGACCTCCACCGCATCCCCGGGGCGTTGGGCTTTCATTGAACTGCGTGGTACATTTTCCGGATGCAGCAGTTACTCGATATCATGGCGCGTCTGCGGGACCCGGAATCCGGCTGTCCCTGGGATATGGAGCAGACCTTTCAGACCATCGCCCCTCACACCATCGAAGAGGCCTACGAGGTGGCCGATGCCATCGAGCGGGGTGACCTGGGAGAGCTGAAAGAGGAGCTGGGTGACCTGCTGTTCCAGGTGGTCTTCTATGCCCGGATGGCGCAGGAACAGGGGTCATTCGATTTCGATGCTGTGGTGCGAGCCATCAGCGACAAAATGCTGCGGCGCCACCCGCACGTATTCGGCAGTGACCAGGTGGCCGACGTGGCGGAGCAGTCTGTTGCCTGGGAACGCCACAAGGCGGCGGAACGATCGGCGAAGGCGGGACCGGCTGCACCCGGGCTGCTGGACGATGTCGCCAGGGCGCTGCCGGCCCTGCTGCGGGCGGCCAAACTGCAGAAACGGGCGGCCAAGGCCGGCTTCGACTGGCCTGACCGGTCTGGGGTAGTGGCTAAGGTTCGGGAGGAACTGGCCGAACTGGAACAGGAGCTGGCCGCCGACCCGGGACAGGGCCGGCTGGAGGAGGAGCTGGGTGACCTCCTGTTCAGCTGTGTCAACCTGGCGCGTCACCTGAAAGTGGAACCGGAGGGGGCGCTGCGCCGGGCCAACGATAAATTCGAACGGCGGTTCCGGACCATGGAGGCGATTGCACGGCAGCGCCGGCTGTCGCTGACAGAGGCTGGTTCGGTACTACTCGACCAGCTGTGGGAACAGGTGAAGTCAGAGGAGAAGGGCGGTGCGTGAGATCATTCATCTGGTATCGACGACCCGCGAGGAGCTGGTGGACATCACCCCGCAGGTAGAGGCGGTGGTCGCCGAAAGCGGCATCCGCAATGGTCTGGTGGCGCTCTATGCCCAAGGTGCCACTGCTGCGATCATGATTCAGGAGAACTGGGATGACAGTGTTCAGCAGGACGTCGTGTCGCTGCTGCGCGGGCTGATCCCCCGAGGCGTCTGGCAGCACGATGCCCAGGATGGAAATGGTGACTCCCATCTCAAATCGGGCCTGGTGGGGCCATCGGAGGCCGTTCCCCTGATCGACGGACGGCTCGGTCTCTCCCGTTGGCAGAATATCTTTTTCTGCGAATTCGATGGGCCACGCAACGACCGCTGGGTGGTCTGCACCATTATTGAGGATGAAGAATCATGAACCGCTCTCTGCTGCTGTTTCTACTGCCGTTTCTGCTGCTGCCGGGTGGTTGCGCCACCAACCCGGTCACTGGCGAAAACGAGCTGGCGCTGGTGCCCGAGTCGACCGAGCTGGAGATCGGCCGGGAGCAGTACGTGCCGACCCGGCAGATGCAGGGTGGGGACTACAAGGCACGCCCGGAGCTGACCCGCTATGTGCAGCAGGTGGGGCAGCGGCTTGCGGCAGTGAGCGACCGCAAGCTGCCCTATGAGTTCGTGATCGTCAATGACTCCACGCCCAACGCCTGGGCCCTGCCGGGGGGCAAGATCGCGATCAACCGGGGGCTGCTGCTGGAACTGAAGAACGAGGCGGAACTGGCGGCGGTGCTGGGGCACGAGATCGTCCATGCGGCGGCCCGTCACACGGCTAAGGGTATGGAACGGGGAATGGTGTTGCAGGGGGCGCTGATCGGCGCTGGTATCGCCGCCGGGGAGAGTGAGTATGGTGGCCTGGCCCTGGGGGCGGCCGCGGTGGGTGCCAAACTGATCAATCAGCGCTATTCCCGGGGTGCAGAGCTGGAATCGGACCACTACGGCATGGTCTATATGAAGCGGGCCGGATACGATCCCAGCGCGGCGGTCGGGCTGCAGGAGACCTTCGTCCGCCTCTCCGAGGGCCAGGACCAGAACTGGCTGAGCGGGCTGTTCGCCAGCCACCCCCCCTCCCAGGAGCGGGTGGAGAAGAACCGCCAGATGGCGGCAAGGCTGGGAACCGGGGGCAGACTCGGCGAAAAGGAGTACCCGCAGAAGATCGCCGGGTTGCGACGGGACCAGAAGGCCTACGGGTACTACGAGAAGGGGCGGAAGCAGCTGGAGAGATCCCCGGAGAAGGCACTGGCGCTGGCCGGTCTGGCGATCGAGATCCAGCCGAAGGAGGCCCTGTTCTGGGGGCTTAAAGGCGATGCACTGGCAGCCCGCAAGCGCTATAAAGAGGCGCGCAAGGCCTATGACAGGGCGGTAGCGCTGGACGATGGTTTTTTCCGGCATTATCTGAAGCGGGGGCAGGTAGCAGAAAAACTGGGGGACAAGGCCGCTGCCCGGCGGGATCTGAAACGCAGTATGGAACTGCTGCCCACGGCAGATGCCAGCTACGACCTGGGGCTGATCGCCAGAAACAGCGGCAACCCGCAGGAGGCCCTGGGCTATTTCCGCCAGGCGGCGGGTGCCGGAGGTACCACCGGCAAGGCGGCCTCGAGGGAGCTGATGCAGCTCGATCTGCCCCGTAATCCGGAACGTTATCTGGAGACGGATCTTGGCCGGGATCGCTACGGCAACCTGCTGGTGTTAGTGAGGAACGGCAGCTCGGCGGCGGTAAAGGATATCGTTGTGCAGGTGGGCCGCCGGGATGCCGCTGGGCGTATCTACCGAGGCATCGAAGAGCGGGTGCCGGGGGTATTGCGGCCGGGACAGCAGGTGCAGATTCGTACTCGGATCAACGGTGTAAGGAACGACCGGCGGCTGGGAAAATACGCCGCACGGGTGATTAAGGCGAAGCTGATCAAATGAGCTATCTCGATCACATCCGGGCCTGCAACCGGCACGACCTCAGCGGCTTCATACCGTTTAGCATCGATGGGGCGGTGGTGGGGTGGGTACGCCCAGCCTTCGCCCGTTCCCTGGAACCCTGGGAGGGGCTCTTCTCACTTAAACCGGATCGGCTGGAGATGACGCTGCCGCCGGGGGAGCTGGAGCAGCGGAGCCGTCCCCTGGCAGAGATGCTGGAGACGCTGGTGACCCAGGGCATCCTGAGCCATCTTCATGGAGAGCAGTACGTCGCCACCCCGGCCGGGCGAGAGCAGGGGCTGGTGTTTATCGATCGGGCAGCGGCAACCCGGTTCGGCATCCGCGCCTTCGGTCAGCACCTGAACGGTTTCGTGCGCAGCCGGGATGGTCTGAAGCTATGGGTCGGCCGGCGGTCGACCGACCGGATCAACTTCCCCGGGCAGCTGGACCACTTGGTGGCCGGTGGTCTGCCCTGGGGAATCGGTATGCAGGAGAACCTGGTCAAGGAGTGCCGGGAGGAGGCTGGAATCCCGGAACCCCTGGCCCGTCGCGCGGTGCCGGTAGGAGCGGTAACCTATGTCTCGGAAACGGGGCAGGGGCTGAAACCCGACACCCTCTACTGCTATGACCTTGAGCTGCCTGAGGATTTCCAGCCACACTGCATCGATGGGGAAGTTGCCGGGTTTCATCTCTGGCCGCTGGAACAAGTGATGGAGACAGTGCGTGGGAGCGATGAGTTCAAGCTGAACTGTAACCTGGTGATCATCGATTTTCTCATCCGACACGGTTGTCTGGGGCCGGGGAGGGAAGACTATCTGGAACTGGTCACCGGCCTGCACCCGCCGCTCCCCTGA
>JAUXBK010000034.1 GCA_030619405.1 Sedimenticola sp.
GGCTGGACATTGGCATAGGGGTCGTCCACCTCCACGATCACCCCCACGGTGCGGGTCTTGGGATCCAGGGTGTCGCTCATACGCGAGAAGCGGGCCTGCCAGCGGGCCGAGAGATCACCCTCCCGCAGCAGTATCCGGGCCTCGAGCCGCATCACCTTGCGAATCTGTTCCGGCGACCCCTTGAAGGCATCGATCACCTCGTCCGAACGAATCATATTACTGATCTCATCCAGAGGAATCTGGGCCTCCACCTCTGCCTTGTCCAGACCACCGGCCGTGGTCAGCAGCTCCCCCTCCCGGACATACTGGTTCTGCTCCACCTTGACTGCCGAGATCCGGCCGGTGAACGGGATCCGGATCACCGTATGGCTCAGGTCTCTCAGGGCCTGGGAGAGCTTTGCCTCGTTGCGTGTCAGCTGGGCCTGCAGCAAGGCCTTCTGACTCGGGATCAGATTGAGGGCATTCTTCTGCATCTGGACACTCTGTTTCTGAGCCAGCAGGGTCCGCTCCTGGGTCTCGACACCGGAACGACTGATGCCCCCCTTACCCACCAGGCTGCGTTGGCGCGTCAGCTCTTTCCGGTTCAGCGCCAGTGCCGCCTGTTCGATCTCCAGGGAACGGCGGGTGTTGTCTGTCTTGTTCTCCAACTCCAGCAGTTGCGCCCGGGTCGCCTCGATGTTGGCCCGGGCCTCCGCAACCGCCAGCTCGTAGTCAGTGGGGTCGATGCGCAGCAACTGGGTATGCGCCTGCAGGATGGCTCCCTTTTCCAGATCCGGGTGCTTTTCGATGATATCTCCCCGCACCCTGGCCACGGCTTCCCAGGTCAGCGCCGGGCTGACGGTACCGTAGCCACTGGCCACCGGGGTCACACTGACTCTCGGTGCAGCGATCACCCTGACCAGCCTGGGTATCTCCTTCACGTCCTCCTGGACCGGCGGCTTCTCGTTCTGCTTCAGAAAGATGAAGGCGGCAATGCCGATGACGAGCGGGATGAGGATCACCCATTTTCTGGGAGATGCGGCCATGGTGCTGCTCCGTCGTGGTGTGTTCAGGATCGGGTCTGCCACTCCACGACTACAGCGGAGGGCGTCAGGAATATTTCTCCTGATTGGCTCGCATGTTCAGCTGAACTTCCGTAACTTCTCAATAACCCGCGGCAAACGGGTGTAGGGTGGATCAAGGAGCGCAGCGACGGATCCACCAACGCTCCGTAGCCTGGTGTATCCGCTCCGCTTGATACACCCTACATTTTAGATTCTTGCCTGAACTTATTGAGCAGTTACGAACTTCCGTGCTAATCAAGCGATTTCAAAACAGTAAGCAGACTCTTTTACTAAGTCATTGACATCTCCCCAAATCGGGCAGCGAACGGGCAGCTACTCCTCATAAGGCTCCGCGAACGAACAATCCTTCTGCGGGCAGACCTTTTCAGTGCCCTTGCGCTTGGTGGTCTTGATGGTCAGGACCGGCCAGCCGCAGTTGGGGCAGGGCTCCGCTACCGGCTCATTCCAGATGGCATAGTCACACTTCGGGTAGGTGGAGCAGGAGTAGAAGATCTTACCCCGGCGTGACTTGCGCCGCATCAGAGTTCCCTGGTGGCACTTGGGGCACTCGACCCCGGTATCCACCGGCTTTTCCAGCGGCTCGATGTGGCGGCACTTGGGGTAGCTCGAGCAGCCGATGAACTTGCCGTATTTGCCCCGCTTGATCACCAGATCGGAACCGCACTCCGGGCATTTCCGACCCTCCACCACCTGCGGCTCTTCCGCCTCTTTCCCGTTGCCGTTGAGATCCCGGGTGTAGTCGCACTCCGGGTAATTGGTGCAACCAATGAAGCGACCGTGTCGGCCCAGACGGATGGAGAGGGGAGAACCGCACTTGGGACACTTTTCATCCAGCGCCTCGTGGGTCACGTCACTGCGCTTGACGTTCTCCTCGGTGTGATCGATCTGCTCCTTGAACGGACCCCAGAACTTGCGCAGCAAGGGTACCCACTCCTCCTCACCCCGGGAGACCGCATCCAGCTCGTCTTCCAGTCTGGCGGTAAAGTCATAGTCCACGTAGCGAGTGAAGTATTTGGTCAGAAACCGGTTCACCACCCGCCCCACATCGGTCGGGTGGAAGCGTTTCTTTTCCAGTTCCACATATTCCCGATCCTGCAGGGTGGAGATGATGGAGGCATAGGTGGAGGGGCGCCCTATACCATGCTCTTCCAGTGCCTTCACCAGACTGGCCTCGCTGTAGCGCGGAGGCGGTTCGGTGAAATGCTGTTCCGGGCGTATCGCCTCCAGCTTTACCTTTTCACCCTCCGTCAGAGGCGGCAGCATCTTCTCGTCATCATCGCCCCCTTTAGCATCGTCCACCCCTTCCATATAGACCGCCATGAAGCCAGGGTTGGCAATCGTGGAACCAGTGGCGCGGAAGCTGTTGCCATCGCCGCAACCCAGGTCCACCGACACCGTGTTGATGGTGGCATGGACCATCTGGCAGGCGACGGTGCGCTTCCAGACCAGTTCGTAGAGCCGGAACTGGTCCTTGCTCAGGTGAGCCTTGAGCTGCGCCGGTGTCCGCAGGATGGAGGTGGGGCGGATCGCCTCGTGGGCCTCCTGGGCGTTCTTGGCCTTGGTCTTGTACTTGCGCGGTTGTCCTGGCAGGTGGTCGGCGCCGAAACGTTCGCTGATGAACCCCCGCAATTCGTCCAGTGCCTCGTCTGCCAGGTTGACCGAGTCCGTCCGCATATAGGTGATCAGACCGACAGCACCGCTGCCGGTGTCTATGCCCTCGTAAAGCTGCTGGGCAACCCGCATGGTGCGCTGGGTGGTGAAGCCCAGTTTACGCGCTGCCTCCTGCTGTAGAGTGGAGGTGGTGAAAGGGGCCGCCGGGTTGCGTCTGCGCTGCTTCTTCTCGACCTTATCGACCGTCAGCTCACCCTGGGCCGCTTTCCGCAGAGTCTGCTCCACCGCGTCGGCACTGTCACCATCGGTGATACTGAACTGCTCCAGCTTCTCACCTTTGTAGTAAGAGAGCTTGGCACCGAACTTCTGTTTCTGCTTCAGAAGATCGGCCTCGAGGGTCCAGTACTCCCGCGTCTTGAACGCCTCGATCTCCTCTTCCCGTTCCACGATCATGCGCAGTGCCGGGCTCTGCACACGCCCGGCCGAGAGACCCCGGCGGACCTTTTTCCACAACAGCGGTGAGAGCTTGAACCCCACCAGGTAGTCCAGTGCCCGGCGTGCCTGCTGGGCGTTCACCAGATCCATGGAGAGCTCTCTGGGGTGGTCGATCGCCTCCTGGATCGCCCGCTTGGTGACCTCGTTGAACACCACCCGGTGCACCGGTTTGTCCTTTAGATACCGACGGTACTTCAGCAGCTCGTAGAGATGCCAGGAGATAGCCTCTCCCTCGCGGTCCGGGTCAGTGGCCAGATAAAGGGCATCGGCACTCTTCAACGCCTTTGCGATAGCCTGGACATGACGATCATTGCGCTCGATGACCTGATACTTCATATGGAAATCATTGGCCGGGTCCACTGCGCCCTCTTTGGGGACCAGATCGCGGACGTGACCATAAGAGGCGAGGACCTTGAAATCCTTTCCCAGGTATTTGTTGATGGTCTTAGCCTTGGCAGGCGATTCGACGATAACCAACTTCATTGGCAGTCAATGTGTCCCATTTTGGAATTTAATAGAGATCCGCTGGCATCGCTGGCGCAGGGGGTGCAGGTGCAGTCGGGCCGGTGAACCGCTCCTGACTGAAGCAGCTCTCTGCCGGACCTCCGCACCCGTAGCCACTGTTCCAGGGTAGAGTAAGGATACAGGGTTCCGCACCAGGGGCAGCGTCCCGCGGTTACCCTGCTCGTGTGCGGCCGGGCCGGAAACCAGGGTTCAATGCAGATAGAGCGGCGTGTCGTTGTACACCAGATCCTCCATCTGAGCAAAGGCCGATTCCTGCCCCGGCTGGTTGATCAAGACCATGAGTGCGATCCACTTCAGCTCTTCGACACCGATACGCGGGGCATCCAGAGCGATGGCCTGATCGATGACCAACTCGCGGCTCGCCTGATCCAGGATGCTGTTCTGCTCCAGAAACAGCAGCAGACCACGGCACTCCGCATCCAGGCGGCTCTGTTCCTCATCGGTGTAGATGCGGATCGAGTGCCGGGTCTGATCCCGATACTCCTGGGTACCCTGACGCAGGGCAAGCTCATCCATCCACAGGAACGCCTTGTCGATCTCCAGTTCGGGAAAACCGGCCTGAATCAGCTCTTCGTGGATCTGTTCCTGATCGGAGGGTGGGTTCTGGTCGCTATCCATATAGTTTTCAAACAGATAGATCAGGATATCAACGACATTCTCGTTCATGTGGATTCCTTCATTCGAGGCTGCTCACCAGGGATTCCCTGGTCAAAGGCCGGCGCTTTTCTGCTGGCTCTTTCCGGTCAGGCAGTAACGCCCACCCGGCGCAGATGATACATAACCTTCGAGTTCAAGCAACAGAAGCATGGAGGAAACTGCCTCTGCGGTCAATCCACTGCGCTGTATCAGGAGGTCTGTCGGTAGCGGGTCGAACCCCAGGCAATCCAGCAGCTGACGGTATTCCGTATCCCACTGCGGCGTTTCGGCAGGGGCATCATTCTCCATCGTCGCCAGTTCCAGCCGGAGCTGACCGAGGAGGGGTGCGAGCTCCTCCACGATATCCCCGGCCGTCTCCACCAGCTTGGCTCCATCCCGGATCAGGGCGTGACAACCCCGGGCCAGGGGATTGTGGATCGACCCGGGGATAGCGAACACCTCACGTCCCTGTTCCGCCGCCAGCCGGGCGGTGATCAGAGAGCCGCTCTGACGAGCGGCCTCCACCACCAGGGTGCCCAGGCTGAGACCACTGATGATTCGGTTCCGGCGTGGAAAGTGGTCGCGCCTGGCGGGTGTGCCAGGGGGAAATTCAGTAATCAGTGCACCCCGGGTGACGATCTCGAGCGCCAGCTCCCGGTGACATGCCGGATAGAGTCGATCCGGACCGGTACCAGTAACCGCCAGGGTATGACCATCGGCGTCGATGGCCCCCTGGTGGCTGGCACCATCGATACCTACGGCCAGGCCACTGGTAATGGTAATCCCGGCAGCGGCCAGAGCATGGGCAAAATCCCGGGCGGTCTGCCGTCCGGAAGCGGTCGGGTTGCGGCTACCCACCATGGCGATCTGCGGGCTACCGAGCAGCGCCGGGTCACCCTGTACGAACAGCAGTGGGGGCGGGTCTGGAATGCGGGTCAGCAGCTGCGGATAATGATCGTCACCGAGAGTGACCAGATGATGGCCGGGGTGGTGCAGCCATTGCAGATCCCGGTCGATCGCCTGGTGGTCAGGTGATCGTAGCCAGGTCAGCGTCTCCGCGCTAAGTTTGAGTTCTCGGCCACCCCGGCCGGCCCGGGAGATGATCTCTCCGGGGCCGCCAATCCCCTGCAGCAGCCGCAGGAGACTGCGACTCCCCAGTCCGGGGGCCCGTACCAGAGTGAACCAGTGCCGCAGCTCTGGTTCGTCATCTTCTGATCGTTCTTCCATGTTTTTAAAACAGGGCCTGTAACCCTATGGGGGTGCGCACTCCCTGTCGCACCGGTAACCGTTCAGTCCCCTCTCCTAAAATCCCCTCTCCCTCAGGGAGAGGGTTAGGGTGAGGGGTTCAAAACGGTAGGGGGACTGAACGGTTACGTCGCACCAGTGGCTACCCGCTCAGGGATTGGTTACACGAGCCAGCAGCTGGATGGAACGGGTAGCATACATCACCAGTCCAAAACTGACCCGTGGAAAGGTGCGGAACACCATCAATTTTCCCGCCGGCTCATCGGGTAACACCACCCACTTGCGCTGGCCACCGGTCACCTGATTCCGAATCACGGTGCCTCGGTGATTGATGGTCAGCACGTCACCTGCCTGCAGTCCATCCTCTGCGCCCCGGTCCACCACCACCACATTGAACTGACCGATCTGGGTGACACCGTTCAGTACCGATATGATACTGCCGTTGACTTCACGCTCCGGCGCCCGAGGGTGAAAGGTGCGGAGGAAGCGATCATCAGGTATCGGTATGACCCGGTCTCCCAGATTGGCGGAGATCTGCATATTGAATAGCCGCAGGGTGGCTGGATTACCCGTCCGCAGCAACTCCCCCTGGCACACATAGCGGGCCTCGAAGCCCAGGACCTCGCCGGTATCCGCATCCTTATAGGGCTTTCCTGGACGGACCAGATCGAAACTGGTGTTTTCATCGGCCTCGATACTGACCACATAAGCCAGTTCGCCATTGCTGCCCAACAGGCGTTCTTCACCGAAACTGACCACATAGGGCGCCGCATCCACCCGTTTCCTCTTCCAGCCCGCGGGTATCACGTAGGACCGTGTCAGGAACGGGTAGATGGCATCGACCGGGATGGCTGGTATCGGCTGCTCCAGATCCTCGATCCGCACCTCGGGTGAAAGCTTGACCTGCGAGCTCCGCTTCAGTGTCAGGCGCAGCTTCCCATCCACATAACTCAGTTCGATGACATCCCCCGGATAGATCAGATGAGGGTTGGCGATCCGGGGATTGGCATGCCAGACGTCAGGCCATCGCCAGGGGTCCCTCAGGAAGCGCCCGGAGATATCCCACAGTGTATCGCCCTTTACCACCACATAACGGTCGGGGTGAGATGGATTCAGAGCGACATCTTCAGCCGCCACCAGATTGAAGGAGAGGAGCAGGCCCAGCAGCAGACTTACGAGTCGATGATTATACTTACGCATGATACTCCCTTGGTTTTCGTATATTTACCGGCACTACTCTGATGAGTTAGCGACTTCGGCCACTGAATCTTGAGGCCCACAAAACGAAACTATCGTTTATAATCCTGTACCATCATTATGTTAGCGAATTATTTTACCTTAGCACAGAGACACAGATGGCAAGACTGAACATACTTTGTTTTCCGGATCCGCGTTTGCGCAACCGGGCAAGGCCGGTGGAGCAGGTGGACGACTCGGTGCGCCAGCTGCTGGATGATATGCTGGAGACCATGTACGAGGCGCCGGGGATCGGCCTTGCATCGACCCAGGTCAACGACTCGAGGCGGGTGGTGGTAATCGATATCTCCGAAAACCACGATGCGCCGCTGTGCCTGATCAATCCGGAGATTCTGGAAAGATCCGGCGAGGAGGAGATGGAGGAGGGGTGCCTCTCGGTACCCGGCGTCTACGAAACGGTGCGCCGTGCCGACCAGGTACGGGTCCAGGCCCTCGACCGCGAGGGAAACCCGCTCGAAATGGCTGCGGAGGGGCTGCTCGCGGTATGCATTCAACATGAGATCGATCACTTGGACGGAAAGCTTTTCGTGGACTACCTGTCAAATCTCAAACGACAGCGCATCCGCAAGAAGCTGGAGAAGGAGCGCCGCCAGAAAACGACCAATGAGCCTGTCCGGCAGCCGGTTATCTAATTCCGAACACCCAGTTTCGCCCCCGTTTACAGCCACTGCAGAGGGCCTGATTCACAAACCATGAATGACAACCCGAAGATCATATTTGCCGGGACCCCCGACTTCTCGGTACCGCCCCTGCAGGCACTGCTGGATGCAGGCTACCCGTTGTCGGCTGTCTACACTCAGCCTGACCGGCCTGCCGGACGCGGCCGAAAACTGCTCGCCAGCCCGGTCAAACAGCTGGCACAGAAGGCAGGAATCCCGGTCTATCAGCCAGTCAACTTCAACCGGGAGGATGATCTGACCGGGCTCGAGAGCCTGGAGGCAGACCTGATGGTGGTGGTGGCCTATGGTCTGATCCTGCCAAAGCGGGTGCTGGATGCGCCGCGTCTCGGCTGTATCAACATCCACGCCTCTCTGCTCCCCCGCTGGCGTGGGGCTGCCCCCATCCAGCGCGCCATTCTGGCCGGGGATGCAGAGAGCGGAATCACCATCATGGAGATGGAGGCGGGACTGGATACCGGCCCGATGCTGCTGCGGCGCCCCTGCCCCATCGGCAGCGGGGAGACCGGGAGCAGCCTGCACGACCGACTGTCACAGCTGGGGGCGGAGGCGCTGATGGCGGCACTGCCGGGAATCGTGGACGGGACCCTGAAGCCCCAGCCCCAGGACGACAGCCAGGCCACCTACGCCCACAAACTGGAGAAGAGAGAGGCCCGACTCGACTGGGACTGCAGCGCCCGGGAACTGGATCGCCAGATCCGCGCTTTCAACCCCTGGCCGGTGGCGCAGACCGGGCTGGACGGCAAGATCCTGAGGATCTGGGAGAGCAGCCTGCAACCGGGGGTGACCACGCTCCTCCCTGGCAGCGTGGTGGCTGCAGGGAAAGAAGGTATAGATGTGGCCACCGGGGGTGGCATGCTGCGTATCCGGCGACTGCAGATACCGGGAAAGCGGGCCATGAGCACTGCGGATTTTCTCAACGCCCATGACTTGACTGGGGCAGTCTTTGAAACGCAGCCACGCTAGGCGGGGCAACCCGAGGGCGACAGCAGCGCAGCTGTTGCAGCAACTGTCAGCCGGGCGCTCCCTGTCAGAACTGCTGGCGGGCGCCCCTGGGAACGTGCCGCCCCGGGACCTTGGACTGCTGAAGGAGTTCTGTTTCGGTACCGCCCGCTGGTGGTTACGCCTCGCCCCGCTGGCCGGACTGCTGCTGAAACACCCCCTCAAGCCCAGAGATGGGGATATCCACGCCCTGATCCTGCTCGGCCTCTACCAGCTCGAGTATATGCGGGTCGCCCCGCATGCAGCAGTGGCAGAGACCGTGGAGGCGGTACGGATACTGGACAAGCCCTGGGCGGCCGCTCTGGTCAACGGCGTGCTGCGCCGGTTTCAGCGGGAGCGCGAGACACTGCTGGCCCGGGTCGACCGGGACCCGTCGGCACGACATGCCCACCCGCAGTGGCTGATGGAGGCCCTGCAGAAGGAGTGGCCGGATCGCTGGGAGGTACTGGTCGATGCTGCCAACCACCGCCCCCCCATGACCCTGCGGGTCAATCTGGCCAGGATCAGTCGCCAGACCTACTTCGAGCGGTTACAACAGGCGTCTCTGTCGGCACGGCCGGTGCCGGGAATACCGTCGGCAGCAGTACTGGACCAACCCATGGATGCCATCGACCTGCCCGGGTTCACCCAGGGACTGGTCTCGGTGCAGGATGCAGGTGCTCAGCTGGCCGCAGGGCTGCTCGACCTGCAGCGGGGACAACGGGTGCTGGATGTCTGTGCCGCCCCCGGCGGCAAGAGCACACATCTGCTGGAGTCCGCGCCGGGGGGAGTTACACTGACCGCCGTCGATATCGATGCGAGGAGAATAGCGCGGGTACGGGAGAACCTGGAACGGCTGGGGCTGAAAGCAGAAATTCAGGTGGGCGACGCCACCCACCCTGCAGGCCCCTGGGCAGAGCGGCACTATCAGCGGATCCTGTTGGACGTGCCCTGTTCCGCCACCGGTGTCATTCGCCGCCACCCCGATATCAAGCTGCTGCGCAAGGCGGGTGACATCCCGTCATTGGCAGCACAGCAGTCGCGAATCCTGGATACTATATGGCCCTTACTGCAATCAGGGGGTATGCTCTTGTATGCCACCTGCTCACTGCTGCCGGAAGAGAACAGAGAGCAGGTGAAACGCTTTCTGGCGGCAACGAAAGATGCCCGGGAGAAACCCATCGACGGCACCTGGGGACACGCCTGCGAGTTCGGTCGCCAGACCCTCCCGGGCGAGGATACGATGGATGGATTCTATTACGCCTGCCTGCAAAAGGTCTGAAAACTGTTGACACATCACGTGCTGAAAAAATGCCTGCAGATCACTGCGCTGCTGCTGTGGCTCTCCACACTGGCGTCACCGGCCGGCGCAGGGGAGTTCGAAATTCCTGAGCTCTCCACCCGGCTGGAGGAGGGCAGTTATGTCATGTCCACTCACATCGACTACCACTTCTCCGACAAGGTGATGGAGGCACTCGACAATGGGGTGCCTTTGACCCTGGAAGTCCATATTGAATTGCAGGACGAAGATGCCTGGTGGTGGGAGAGTGACCTGCTGGATGTCCGGCTGCGCTACCAGATCCGCTATCTTGCCCTCTCTTCGGTCTATCAGGTGATCGACCTCCAGTCCGGGACACAGCAGAATTTCGTCACCCTGGAGTCGGCCCTGGACGCCCTGGGTGACCTGCCAACCTACCCCCTGCTCACCCAGAAGGAGTTGATTCACGGTAAGAGCTACCGGCTTTCGGTAAAGGCCGAACTGGATATCGAGGAGCTGCCGCTTCCGCTCCGCCCCCTCGCCTATCTCACGCCGTCGTGGAACCTCTCCAGCGAGTGGAGAACATGGCGTCTCATACCCTGAAACGACTGACGGCCGGTGCACTGCCGGTGCTGACTCTGCTGGCACTGGCGCTGATCTCGCTGCATCTGATGAGCAGTGCGGTGCAGAATACCGAAGAGTTGAACAGGCTCTTCATACCCCTGCTGATCGCCAGTATCATCGGCCTGTTCGTGATGGTGATGGTGGTGGGTGTCAACATGGCGCAGCTGTTTATCAGCTACCGCCGACATGCAGCGGGCTCCAGGCTGACCACCCGCCTGGCGGCCGTGTTCGTGGTGCTCTCCCTGCTACCGGTCACGGTAGTCTTCTACTACTCTCAACAGTTCCTCTCTCAGGGGATCGACAGCTGGTTCAACGTACAGATCGACCAGGCGATGGTAGATGCGCTGGCGCTGAGTCGGGCCTCCCTGGACCTGCACAAACGTGACCGTCTGAAGACCACTCAGAACCTGCTGCTGGAGCTCAGCGGCAGTTCGGTGGCAGCCCTCAGCCTCAGTCTTGAGTCCCTGCGGGACCGTTTCGGGGCCTTGGAACTGGCCCTGCTGAAACTTTCCGGGGAGCTGATTGCGGTGAGTAATGCAGACCCCACCATCCTGGTACCGAGTAAATCGGACAACACCATCCTGCAGCAGGTACGGGCGGGGGATAATTTTGTCGGTGTCGCACCCAGCGGGGCCGATGGGGATCTCCAGGTCAAGGTGGTGGTGATGGATCCCGAGCGACGTATGTTTCTGCGGGCGCTCTACCCGACCTCGATCAACATCACCAACCTGACCGCCACGGTTCAGAGGGCGTACAATCGCTACAGGGAACTCGCCTTCCTGCGCAAAAGCCTCAAGCATACCTTTACCCTGGCGCTGGGACTGGTGCTGCTGTTCAGCCTGCTGGGGGCGATGTGGGCAGCATTCCACACCGCGCGACGCCTGGTGGCACCAATCGCAGATATCGCCGAAGGCACCCTGGCGGTGGCCAAAGGCGATTACGACATGCAGCTGCCGCTACCCAGGCACCGCGATGAGCTCGGATTTCTGGTCGCCTCCTTCAACGCCATGACCAAGCGCCTCGCCCAGACCCGTGACGAGGCGGCCCACAGCAAGCGCCAGGTAGAGGCCCAGCGCGCCTATCTGGGAACGGTCCTGGGACGGCTCTCCTCCGGTGTCATGGCGCTCGACGCCAATGGGGGCATACGTACCGCCAACCAGGCGGCCAGTGTCATTCTCCGGGTTGATATCAGCCGCTTTCTCGGTCAGCCGCTGGAAGCGCTGGCCGGCAGCTCGTCTCAGTTGCGGCAGTTCATCGATGCGACCCGGGACCCCATGGCGCGGGAGAACGGGGAGTGGCGGGAACAGATTACCCTGTTCAGCAGTGAGGGGCGCCAGGTGCTGCTCTGCCGCGGCACCTCCCTGGCCCAGCCGGAAGGGGCCTCCGCCGGATGTGTGCTGGTGTTCGATGACATTACCGCCCTGATCAAGGCCCAGCGTGACGCCGCCTGGGGCGAGGTGGCACGCCGCCTGGCCCATGAGATCAAGAACCCACTGACCCCTATCCAGCTCTCGGCGGAACGGTTGCGACACAAATATCTACACCAGATGGATGCAGCGGATGCAGCGGTTCTGGACCGGGCCACCCGCACTATCGTGCAACAGGTGGAGGCGATGAAGGAGATGGTAAACGCCTTTTCCGACTATGCCAGACCGCCGAGAATGAGCTCCAAACCGGTGGATCTGGACAGCCTGGTTTCCGAAGTGCTGGATCTCTATCGCAGTGCCGGCCTCAGCTACAGGTTCGCGATTCACCTGGGTGCAGGAGCGGCCACGATCGAGGCAGACCCTCTGCGCCTGCGCCAGGTGGTCCACAATCTGGTCAAGAATGCGCAGGAAGCGGTAGCCGCATTGAAACAGCCTCTGATCGAGGTCTCCACCGGCCTGGTTCAGGAAGGGGAGTGCGGCTTCGTTGAACTGCAGGTGGCAGACAACGGACCTGGATTCGACCAGTCGACCCTGGCCCATCTGTTCGAACCCTATGTCACCACCAAGATAAAAGGGACAGGTCTGGGCATGGCAGTGGTCAAAAAAATCGTGGAAGAACATGGCGGCCAGATCTGGGCAGAAAATCGCAGTGAAGGGGGGGCTTGCGTTATCCTGCGCCTGCCGGTGCTGAATCTGAACTCAGGTGCAGTAGACTGTGGTTTTTCAACCGGCTCTGATTCGAGGAGAGAACGCGCATGAGTGCACCCCATATTCTGGTGGTGGATGACGAACCGGATATCCGGACCCTGGTCCAGGAGATCCTGCAGGACGAGGACTATGACGTGGTGACTGCAGAGGATGCAGCGGCCGCCCGTCAGGCCCTGCGGGACCGCCGGCCAGACCTGGTGCTGCTGGATATCTGGATGCCCGACGTGGATGGTATCAGCCTGCTCAAGGAGTGGGCCGAGGACGACGGACTGCCTTGTCCGGTGATCATAATGTCCGGCCACGGCACGGTGGAAACCGCGGTGGAGGCAACTCGGCTGGGGGCCTATGATTTTCTAGAAAAACCCCTCTCCCTGGCCAAGCTGCTCCTAACGGTGGAACGGGCGCTGGAGGTGGACAAGCTTCAACTGGAGAATATCGGGCTGCGCCGCCTCGGCGCACCGGTCATCGAGCCGGTGGGTAAGAGCGCGATCATGCAGCGCCTGCGGGAGCAGGTGAAGCGGATCGCCCGGCACGACACCTGGGTGCTGATCACCGGCGAACCGGGGAGTGGCCGGGAGACCTTCGCCCGCTACCTGCATGCCCACAGCGCCCGCCGGGAACGACCATTCGTCGAGGTGGGGGTCTCGGCCATCGCCAAGGGCAATGCGGCACGGGAACTGTTTGGCAGCGAGGAGGAGGGGAAGACCCACTACGGGGTGCTGGAACAGGCCCGGGGCGGCATCCTGTTCCTGGATGAAGTCGCGGACATGGATATGGAGGCTCAGGGACAGCTGCTCGGGGCCCTGGATACCGGCTCATTCCTGCGCAGCGGCGGAACGGAGCCGGTGGAGATCGATATCCGCATCATCGCCGCCACCCGGCACAACCTGGAAGAGCTGGTTCAGGGCGGAACCTTCCGGGAGGATCTGTTCTACCACCTCAACGTGGTACCCCTGCACATCCCGGCGCTCCGTGAACACCGGGAGGATGTCCCTGACCTGCTCAACTACTATCTGGACTACTTTGCCGCACACGAAAAGCTTTCCTATCGTCGTATCGCCGTGGGGGCCCAGAACTTCCTGCGCAACCACGCCTGGCACGGCAACGTCCGCGAGTTGAAGAATCTGGTCCAGCGGCTGCTCATCCTGGGGACCGGTGACGAGATCTCCCAGGATGAAGTGGAGGCTGCGCTGGGGCGGGGCATGCCCGCGACCGGGGGAGGGGGTGGCAGTTTTCCCGTCTCTTTCGATCAACCTCTGAGACAGGCGCGGGAACAGTTCGAAAAGGCCTATCTCGAATATCAGCTGAACAAACACACCGGTAACGTGAGTCAAATGGCTGCAGAAGCGGGGATGGAACGTACCCATCTCTACCGGAAACTGCGCTCTCTGGGGATCGAGATCAAGGATCGTAAATGACAGGAAAAACAGGAAAGACAGGACCGAGGGCCGTAAAAGACAGGAAAAAACAGGGCCGAGGACCAAGGATAAAGTCAGGACCGAGGACCAAGGACCAAGGACCAAGAAAAAACCAATCCGAAACAGCTGCCAAAGGTGCTGAGACAAAGGTGTTCGTGCTTTTTCCCCGGTCCTCGGTCCTCGGTCCTGTCTTTCCCGTCTTTCCTGTCTTTTTCGGGACAGCGCGGTGAAGATAATAATCCTGGGTGCCGGGCAGGTGGGCCGTTCGGTGGCCGAAAACCTGGTTTCCGAGGCAAACGACATCACCGTGGTGGATCAGAAGCAGGAGCTGCTGAACGCGCTGCAGGACCGGCTGGATCTGCGTACGGTTCGGGGCCACGGGGCCCACCCCGACGTGTTGCTGCAGGCGGGGGCCGAGGATGCGGATATGATCCTGGCCGTCACCAACAGTGACGAGACCAACATGGTCGCGTGCCAGGTGGCCTACACCCTGTTCCACACCCCGACCAAGATTGCACGGGTGCGGGCATCCGGTTTCACCCGCTTTCCCCAGCTCTTCTCCCAAAACGCCTTGCCGGTCGACGTGCTGATCAGCCCGGAACAGCTGGTGACCGAATACATCATGCGCCTGATCGAGAACCCGGGTGCCCTGCAGGTGCTGGATTTCGCCAACGGGCGAGTCCGGCTGGTCGCCGTCAAAGCCTTTTACGGCGGTCCGCTGGTCGGTCATGAACTGCATCGGCTGTATGAGCACATGCCCCACGTCGATGCCCGGGTGGCAGCCATCTACCGCAAGGGAACGGCAATCCGGCCCAAGGGCAACACCATCATCGAGGCGGAGGACGAGGTGTTTTTCATCGCTGCCAAGGAGAATATCCGGGCGGTGATGAGCGAACTACGCAAGCTGGAGAAACCGTTCAAGCGACTGATCTTCGCCGGTGGTGGAAATATCGGCAAACGTCTCGCCGGTTCCCTGGAGCGGGATTACCAGATCAAACTGATCGAACGGGACAAACAGCGAGCCGCCAAAATCGCGGAGGATCTGCCCAGAAGCATCGTGCTGCACGGTGACGTGGCGGACGAGGACCTGCTGCTGGAAGAGAACATCGAGAATACGGACGTCTTCTGTGCCGTGACCGACGGCGATGAGGCCAATATCCTCTCTGCCATGCTGGCCAAGAAGCTGGGGGCACGCAAAGTGATGGCCCTGATCAACCGGCAAGCCTATGTGGATATGGTTCAGAGTGGCCCCATAGACATCGCCATATCACCGCAGCAGGCGACCATCGGCAGCCTGCTGACCCATGTACGCCGAGGGGATGTGGTGATGGTTCACTCACTCCGGCGCGGAGCGGCGGAAGCAATCGAGGCGGTGGCACACGGTGACCCGGAAACCTCCAGGGTCGTGGGCCGCACCATCGAGGAGATCGATCTCCCCAAAGGTACCAGCATCGGGGCCATCGTGCGCGGGGAAGAGGTGCTGATCGCCCATCATGACACCGTCATCGAATCCGAGGATCACGTCATTCTGTTCCTGGTGGACAAACACCGTATACCCGAGGTGGAACATCTGTTCCAGGTAGGTATTACGTTTCTATAAAGGCAGGTACTAGGGACTAGGGTCTAGGTACTAGGGTCTAGGTACCAGCCCTTTCAAGGCGGCAACATATTGAAATGTTTATAAATAATTATTTTCTTAAATATGAAATCCACTTGGTGCATAGATATCGTGCTATGTATTGGTGAAATCGTAATGCGTATGTAAAAAATGCGCCAAGAATTCTCCGAAACTTGATTCAAATTGGATGATATTTTCTAAAAATTAGCCGCTTGTCTAGAAATAATATTAGTATATCAAAGGGTTATGCTTGCACCTTGAAAGGGCTGGTACCGAGAACGTAACCGTTCAGCCCCCCTCCTCAAATCCCCTCTCCCTCAGGGAGACGACTCCATGGATGGAGGAGGTAGAGCGACGCAGGATGCCAAAGCCGAGGGTTAGGGTGAGGGGTTCAAAAAGGCAGGGGGACTGAACGGTTACCCTAGTACCTAGTACC
>JAUXBK010000171.1 GCA_030619405.1 Sedimenticola sp.
AGTTGCGGCAGCAGCCCCTTGAGCATGCCGAGATAGTCACTGCTGCGGAATGCGGGAATGACGAACAGGCCCTGCACCTCGGAACGCTGCAGGGCGTAGGCCAGCTCCTTGGGGCGATAGGCCGGATTGATATTGACCAGGATGGCACCGATACGTGCGCTGGCCATCTGCAGCAGCAGCCACTCGATGTTGTTGGTGGACCAGATGCCGATGCGGTCCCCCTTGCCGAACCCAACGCCCAGTAGACCCAGAGCGAGTTTGTCGATGGCCTGCGCTAACTGTGCGTAGGTCAGACGCCGTTGCTGCGGCAGTGAAACCACTGCCTCCTGCTGCGAATGGCGCTGGGCTATGCCGGCAAAATGCTCAGGGATGGTGGAACCCGACAGCGCCTCATTTCCGCCCCGGTGAAAGTAGCTTTTCTGGGGGTTGTTCATGGTATGCCTTCCCAATAAGCATCCACCCGCCCCTGGATCTCCGCCAGCAGTGTCTCGTTTCGTTGCGGTTGAAACAGGTGGGCGAAGCGCCCCTGTTTCTGCAGATACTCCTCTACAGGCACCCGTTTGCGGGGAGGTTTGGTATGCACCACCTCACCATCCACATACTCCTTCAGCGGCCAGATGCCGCTCTTGACCGCCAGCTTACCGATCGCCACCGACTCCCTGGGATCGAAATCCCAACCGGTGGGACAGGGTGACAGGGCGATGATCAACCGTGGCCCTTTCAGCTTCTTTGCCTTCTCGATCTTGCGGGCCAGATCCAGGGGCTCGGCACCGATCACGGTAGCCACATAGGCCGGTCGGTGCGCCGCCCAGATATCGAACAAAGGCTTCTTGTAACCCGGGAAACCCATCATGCCCCGGCTGATGGCTGTCCTGGCGGCGTGGGGGGTGGCATCTGAATACTGCTGACCGGTATTACCGTAGCCCTCGTTGTCGTAGCAGATATAGAGAAAATCCAGATTCCGCTCGATGGCACCGGAGGTGGCGGAGAGCCCCATGCCGTAGGCCGCCCCATCTCCAGTCAGGGTGACCACCTGCATATCCTCTTCTGCACCTATCTCTCCCTTCTCCAGAAGGATATCCAGCGCGTCCCTGGGCCCCGGCGGGAGCGGAGGCCATGGCAGTGTAGAGCCAGGATCCACGAAACGGTGTAAAAGGATAGACGGCGAGCAGCGTCATGCAGCCCGCGGCGTTCACGAAGGCGCTTTTTTCACCCAGGATATCGTAGATCTGGTGCAGCGCCTCCAGCCCACCGCAGCCGGCACACATGGGGGTGCCCGTTCCCAGCAGATGGGTGGAGGGCAGCTGTTTTACGTTCTTGAACAGAGTTTCATTCATAGCCATTATCCCTCTCCCAGTTGCCGCCGCTCCACCTGGGCAATCGCCTGAAGTTTGCGCGTCTCCCGCAGCTCCGTCTCGGTGTAGAGCAGCCGAGGCGGCGGTGTCTCACCGGTTTCCGCCGCCTTGCGAATCACCTCGGCCATTTCATAGAACTCTTCGGGGGCGATATCCCTGCCGCCCAGTCCACCGATGAAGCTGGCCAGCACCGGCGGTGCTTCAGGCTGACCATAAAGTGCTGAGGTCACCTCGGTATGCAGTACACCACCGGCGCCGATGGAGAGGTTCTGATCGATCACCGCGACGCCGCGCCTGCCGGCCAGTTCACACCGGAACACCGCTTCCGGAAAGAGGCGTAGCAGACGCGGCCGCAACAGGCCGATCAGCCAGCCGTTGGAGCGCAGCCAGTCCACCGCCGCCTTCGCCTTGGTCGCGAAGGATCCCATCATCACGAACAGGTACTCCGCATCATCGCAACAGTAGGCCTCGACCACTGCATGGCGGCGCCCGAACAGCGCCTCGAACTCCTCAGCGACCCGCTCATAGACCTTCAGGGCATTGCGGGCAGCAAGATGGGTCTGGTAACGGAAATAGAAGTAAGGGCCCCCGCCCAGTACCGCCACCGCCTGGCTCTCCGGCGCGCTGGCGCGGAATCGAATGCTTCCGGGTTCGAAAGCGGGGAGAAACCGCTCCACCCTCTCCCGCTCCGGAATTTCCACCGGCTCCCGGGTGAAGGAGAGGTAGAAGCCATCCATGTTGACCAGCACCGGCAGGCGCACCTGCTCATCCTCGGCCAGCCGGTAGGCCAGGAGCACAGTGTCCAGTACCTCCTGACAGGTGGCGCAGTGGAGCTGCAGGAAACCGCTGTCCCGGGCTGCCAGGATGTCGTTGTGATCCGGTTCCAGGGTGATGGGCGCCGACAGCCCCCGGGAGACATTCACCAGGACGAAGGGAGCACGCCAGCCGGCGACCGTATACAGCATTTCCATGCCGTAGAGCAGTCCCTGGCTGGAGGTGGCACTGAAGACCCGCACCCCGGTAGCGGCCGCCGCACCCGCGGCGGTGATCATGGAATGTTCCGACTCCAGGGTGACCAGGCGACCTTCCATCTCCCCGTTGTCGATCCAGCCGGCCAGTGACTCGATGATCTCGGTCTGTGGCGTGATGGGAAATGCCGGCACGTAATCCACGCTGGCCAGGCGCGCGCCCCAGGCGGCCGCCCCGTTGCCAGTCAACAGTATTCGCTTCATACCCCCTCCTCCGAGGATTCTTCCTCCTGGGCCAGATATTCCGGTATGGCCGCAATAGCGTGAGGCGGACATTGTGCCACGCAGATGAGACAACCCTTGCAGTGGTCATAATCGATCCGGGGATAGCCGTCTTCCTGGACCTTGATGGCACCGTCGGGACAAAAGGTGCTGCAGACCCACCAGCAGCGATTGCAGCGTTCATAGTCGATCACCGGACGCATGGTGCGCCACAGGCCAGTTTTTAGTTGCTCGCTGGTATCCGCGGCATGAATCGTCGGGGCCGAGATCCCGGCCTCCTCCAACGGCAGCTCGATCCAGTCCGGGTGCTGCCAACCCACCGCCGACAGATCATCGGTCAGTGAGACAATCCCGGCGTGTTCAGCCATCAGATCGTAGGCTGACAGCGCCATCTCCAGATTCTTTCCCACGACGCTTTCATTCAGATGCGCCAGTTCATCCCGGATCCAGCCCATCCGGATTGTGGATGGTGCCCCGGGAGTCGGCCACGCCGACCAGAATAGCGCCCTTGTCCGTCAGAAATCGGGCGGTATTCTTACCGACGGCACCAAATCCCTGGACCACAAAACTTGCCCCTTCCAGCTCGAAATCACAGTGCTCCAGCGCAACCTCCACCACATGGCTCAAACCCCAGCCTGTTGCCCCGATCTCATCCAGTGGAATACCTCCTATCTCACGGGGAAGTCCCACTGAGCGGCCTATCTCATCGTTCACCCAGGCCATACACTCCTCATCCGTTCCCATATCCGGACCGAAAATGTACTCCTCGATATCAGCAAGGGCGCAGGCCATCCCCCGTATCAGCCGTTCCTTCTCTTCTCTTGGCATCTTCGGATAGCCAAACAGCACCGACTTGCCGCCGCCATGGGGCAACCCGGCCGCGGCGTTTTTGAGTGTCATCGCCCTGGCCAGCCGGGCACACTCCCTGGTACTGACATCCGGGGCCATCCTCAGCCCGCCGATGGAGGGCCCGGCCGCCACATTATCGACCACCAGCACCGCCTTGAGGCCATGAGTGGGTTCGTGGATATGAATGACCTTGGTCGGTCCCAGATCATCGGCGTAATCGAATATCTCACCCATGGAAAACTTCCTTCTTTTTTTGACTGCTGTCTCGTCAGAACGGTCTACTATTCATAAGTTAAGCATGAATTTCCGGACTCGGTGGAAATAGATAAAGAAGAGGAATAGCAATTATGATCACGCTGGCCGATATAAAAAAAGCGCGTTCGAGACTCGGCGATTCCATCTTCTGCTCACCCTGCCCCCACTCCGAAACCCTTAGCCGTCTGACCGGCTGCAAGCTGTTCCTGAAGCTGGAGAACCTGCAGATGACCGGCTCCTTCAAGGATCGGGGGGCACTGAACAAGATTCTCCAACTCAGCGGGGAGCAGAAGCGAGCCGGGGTGATCACGGCCTCGGCCGGCAACCACGCTCAGGGTGTCGCTCATGCAGCCAGAATCAGTGGTATTCAGGCCACCATCATCATGCCTGAAACCACGCCACTGTCGAAGTTCAGAGGCACCAGGGAACTGGGCGCGGAGATCATTCTGCATGGCAGCGGTTACGATGCGGCTTATAGCAAAGCACGGGAACTGCAGGCCGAACGCGGCTGCACCTTTATCCACGCCTTCGATGATCCGGATATCATCGCGGGCCAGGGCACCATCGGCCTGGAACTGCTGGAGCAGGTCCCGGATATGGATACGGTGGTTGTACCAGTGGGCGGAGGCGGACTGATCTCCGGAATCGCAACGGCGATCAAGACATGCCGTCCCGAGGTTCGGCTGGTGGGTATCGAAACGGAACGTATGCCGTCCATGAAAGAGAGTATCGCCGCGGGCAGGATCACTCCCCTGCGCTCAGTCAACACCCTGGCCGACGGCATTGCCGTGGCCAATGTCGGCGAACATACTTTGCCCATCATCCGGGAGTTGGTCTCTGATATCGTCACTGTGACCGAGGAAGAGATTGCAAACGCCATCATGATACTCCTGGAGCGGGAGAAAACCCTGGCGGAGGGCGCCGGAGCGGTGGGATTTGCGGCGCTCTATAACGGTCATGTCCCTGAGGCCAAAGAGAGGAAGGTTGTGGTGCTGATCAGCGGTGGAAACATCGATATGACGATGCTTTCCAAGATCCTGGAACGGGGCCTGGAGATCGACGGTCGCATCGCACATCTTAAGGTGGTGGTACCGGACAAACCCGGCAGTGTCGCCGAACTGGCTACCCTGGTCGCGGAGCATTATGCCAATATCCTGCAGATCTCCCAGAACCGCTCGGTAAGCAAGGTGGGTCTGGAAGAGACAGAAGTGGAACTCACGCTGGAGACCCGAGGGAACGAACATGTAGACGAAATCAAGGCCTCCATAATCAACTGTGGTTTTACCGTGAACTAATCATGCTGGCGGGAGAAAGCCGCTAACCAAAATTTAACATACCTAACCCGGCATAGCCGGAACCAAATAGTAGGGTGGGCGCGTTGTTTGTGCCCACCCTACGGAGATTTCTTTGTATTTCTGTTCAATATTTCAGTGGTAAGGTACTAAAGAAATCAATTTATTAGCCTGCGTGGTAAATTGGATCTTTTGCCGTGGTGGTTTACAGCGTGGCGGCGGTAAGGTGATGAGGCCGTCTTCTGCCATTCGTAGCATTGCAACACGGCATGACATCTCTTTGAGACTGCCATCGGCCTTGAACCAGGCCAATGCCTGGCAAGTCAATCGGGAGAGACTGCTGCCACAGCTTTCCGCCATGTTGGAGTAACCATGCAACGCCGCCGGATGCTTTACTGGTTGGGTCTAGGGCTGCTTGGCCTTTGCAGCGGGGCCGTGGCCAAGGCGAGGAGACAGAGCATGACCCACCATGAGACAGAGAACAATACCGAGCCCGCCACGCTGTTTCTCTGCGGCGACGTGATGACCGGACGCGGCATCGACCAGATACTTCCCCACCCCGCTTCCCCCGAGATCTATGAATCCTATATGACCTCAGCCCTGGGCTATGTGGAGATTGCAGAGGAGGCCAATGGCTCTATCCCAGTACCGGTGGCCTTCGATTACATCTGGGGCGATGCACTGGCGGAGCTCAACCGGGTGGCGCCGGAGCTGCGCCTCATCAATCTGGAGACCGCCGTTACCCGTAGCAACAGCTATTGGCCGCGCAAGGGGATCAACTATCGCATGCACCCGGATAACTTCCCTTGCATCGCGGCGGCCCGCATCGACGGCTGTATCCTGGCCAACAACCATGTCTTGGACTGGGGCTACGACGGCCTGACGGAGACACTCGAGACAGTGG
>JAUXBK010000169.1 GCA_030619405.1 Sedimenticola sp.
AATTGGACACGCTGCAACGAGTACAGCCCGTTGCCGGCACAAAAAGATGACAGGATTAACAGGATTGCCCAGGATTTACAAGATTACATAAACCTGTAAATCCTGTTAATCCTGTCCATTTATTGAGACAATTTTGAACGGGAATGGCGAGGTCTGGAAAAAGACCACCGCGATAGTTTCGTCCCCTAAGTCAGGGTTTTCAGATAGAGCCGCTTTAATGGTTGCGCTTCTGTGTTGTCCATCGTTTATGATGAAACGAGCGCTCATAGGTACGTGGAGGAGCCCAACACGACTGGCATCCATTCCGTTCGCGAGAGGTTCAAACTTGACTATTGCATCGAGAGACGCAGTAATTGCAGAGAAAACGTAGCTTGAGGGGTTCGTGACAACATAGCGTGCCATTTCTGGAATGCGCGCCTTGTTCAGGACCCGTTGCGCTCTGAGTTCAGGAGGCAGATCATAACCATCGAATTCGAAGATGCGAGGAATTAAACGAAGCGGGCACATCGACACGTAGTATTCACGGCCGGATTGGACACCTCGAATAGACGTAAAAACGTAACCGAAGCTAGCGTCCACGAACTTTACTCTTAAGTGTTAAGTGGGTGCAGGTCAATGTATGCTTTAAAGAAACATACGTATGGTTAATAATAGGTTGAATTGCAGATAGAGTCCACCCCAAAGAGAAGTGCCGGCGCTCTTAGGTTGCGATCTCGCCGATTCGGTTGCGTACCGAATCCAATTTAGCCGAGATACGGCGCCCCTTGCCCTTGCGTATGTCCAGTTTCAGGGAAGAGTAGACCCGGTTGCAGCCGGCCTGGTCCAGCACCCGATACGCCTTCCCTACCAGCTCCAGTGCCTGTTCCAGAGTATCAGTTTCGATGATGGTCCCCATGGGCGTCAGCTGATAGCTCAGGCCGCTGTCACGGATCATCCCGATCACCGGGCTGACATAGGCGCTGACACTTTCGCCCTTGTCGGTGGGAAACATGCTGAACTCAAGCAGGACGGACATGGCTGTTGCTCCTCGTTTGCTTGTATTCTACCGGTTTCTACGCACTGCGCAGGGGCGCTACCGGCTGATGCGATTAATCTGATCGGATGGCATTTCGAATGTAACCGTTCACTCCCCCTGCTATTTTGAACCCCTCACCCTAACCCTCTCCCTGAGGGAGAGGGGATTTGAGGAAGGGGGACTGAACGGTTACTTTCGAATGCGCTGCGGCGGAAATGCGGACGGCCTGCGAAGAAATCTATGACAGCCGTGCAGTTTCGATTTGTCAGAGAAGTATAGGATGTATTATTTTTCGGATCTAATAAATCGTAACCGCTCACTCCCCCTGCCGTTTTGAACCCCTCTCCCAGAGGGAGAGGAGATTTTAGGAGGGGGGACTGAACGGTTACGATTTCGACTCATGAGCCTGGCAGTGTCTGGGTTAAAAAGCAGGGGTGAATTTGAAACAGGAATCTACCAGGGAAGGGTTGGATGCCACACCGGTCACGGTGCTCAAGGGGGTCGGTCCGCGCAATGCGGAGCGGCTGGCAGGGATCGGTGTGCAGACGGTACAGGATGTACTGTTTCATCTACCACTCCGTTACCAGGACCGGACTCGGATTACCCCGATGGGGGTCCTGCGGGCCGGGGATCAGACGGTGGTGGAGGGTGTGGTGGAAGCGGCAGAGATTCGTTTCGGGCGTCGCCGCTCTCTGCTGGTGCAGCTGGCGGACGGCAGCGGCAGCGTCACACTGCGTTTTTTTCATTTCTCCGCGGCCCAGAGGGCCAACCTCACGACCGGGGCGCGATTGCGCTGTTTCGGGGAGGTCCGTACCGGTCCCGCCAGTCTGGAGCTGGTGCACCCGGAGTACAAACCCGTGGCTGAGGGGGAGCCTCCCGAGGTGGAGGAGAGCCTGACGCCGATCTACCCCACCACCGAAGGGATGCATCAGCTTGCCTGGCGCAGCATGACCGAACAGGCGCTGCTGCTGCTGGAACAGCAGCCTGAGGCGCTGCCCGAGTGGTTGCCGGATGAACTGCTGAAGCGGTTCAGTCTGCCGGAGCTGGGGGCGGCCGTGCGATATCTCCATCGGCCGCCGCCGGATGCTTCTCAGCAGCTGCTGCTGGAGAGGCGCCACCCGGCCCAGCGCCGCCTCTCCTTCGAAGAGTTGCTGGCCCATCAGCTTAGCCTGCGTGCTCTGCGGTTGCGGCAGCGGCGGGCAACAGCCCCGGCGCTGGCAGGGAACGGTCGGCTCAGACAGCAGTTGCTGCAGCAGCTGCCGTTCCGACTGACCGGGGCTCAGCAGCAGGTGGTAGGGAACATCGAGCATGATCTGGCCCGGGACCGGCCGATGATGCGGCTGGTGCAGGGAGATGTGGGTTCGGGTAAGACGGTGGTCTCCGCGCTGGCGGTGCTGCAGGTGCTGGAGGCAGAGCACCAGGCGGCCCTGATGGCGCCGACGGAGTTGCTGGCCGAACAGCATCTGCAGAGTTTTCGTGCCTGGTTCGAACCCCTGGGGCTGGAAGTCGGCTGGCTGACCAGCCGTCACAAGGGGAAGGTGCGGCAGCAGCTGCTGGCGGCAATGGCCGAAGGTCGGGTACCGTTGGTGGTGGGGACCCACGCCCTGTTTCAGGGGGATGTGGCGTTCCGCAACCTGGGCCTGGCGATCATCGATGAGCAGCACCGGTTCGGGGTGCATCAGCGCATGGCCCTGCGGGAGAAAGGGACGGGGAAAGGAGGGGTGCCCCATCAGCTGATCATGACCGCCACCCCCATTCCGCGCACCCTGGCCATGACCGCCTACGCGGATCTGGATGTCTCGGTCATCGATGAACTGCCGCCCGGACGCACCCCTGTCAGCACGGCGGCGATGCCCGATACCCGTCGGGACGAGGTGATAGAACGGGTCCGGGCCGCCTGTAGCCAGGGACGGCAGGCCTACTGGGTCTGTACCCTGATCGAAGAGTCGGAGGCGCTGCAGTGCCAGGCGGCCGAGGATACCGCCGCCATGCTGACAGAGGCCCTCCCCGATCTGCAGGTGGGCCTGGTGCATGGGCGCCTCAAGGCCATGGAAAAGGAGCAGATGATGCAGCGGTTCAAACAGGGGGAACTGCAGCTGCTGGTGGCCACGACGGTGATCGAGGTGGGGGTGGATGTACCCAATGCCAGTCTGATGATCATCGAGAACCCGGAACGCCTGGGGCTGGCCCAGCTGCATCAACTGCGGGGTCGCGTGGGACGGGGGGCCACAAAGAGCCACTGTGTGCTCATGTACCACCCGCCCCTCTCCAGCAATGCCCGGGAACGGCTGGCGGTGCTGCGGGAGACCGGTGATGGCTTCATCATCGCGCAGAAGGATCTGGAACTGCGCGGGCCCGGTGAGGTGCTGGGCACCCGTCAGACCGGAGAGATGCAGTTTCGGATCGCCGACCTGATGCGGGATCAACCGCTGCTGCCGGAGGTACAGCAGGCGGCGGATATGCTGCTACAGCGATACCCGGAACGGGTCCAGCCGCTGATGCGGCGCTGGATCGGTGAGAAGGAACGGTACATCGATGCCTGATGTTTGCGATAATGGTCTTTCTTGATCATACAAGTATAACGATACCCACATTTTTAAAACCAAATTTCTCGCGCAAAGGCGCAAAGACGCAAAGACGCAAAGACGCAAAGGAAAACCTTGAAAAACAAAACCCAGTAAATGCAGGATTATTGCTGGTGCACTTTCAATGCGGCATAGTTGAACAATCAACTGGGGCCGAAACAACCGTATACCCGCAATAGTTAAAATTTGGCTGCGAATCTATTCCGTGGTACGAGTTCTCGTACAGGGCATGGAAACAAGCAACAACTATTTGTTTTTTTATCTTGTTTCTGTGTTTTATTTTTCCTTTGCGTCTTTGCGCCTTTGCGCGAGAATGCTTTTGCTTTTGTTTTTTATCAGGAGCCTACCTGCACTGCACCGCCCAAGATGGTGGATGCACTACGCTTACCCCCTACAGCATCCAGGCTGCCCTGACTTATTGAGAAGTTGCGCGAGTATGTTTTAAGTTATGGGTAACGTGATGATAATCAGGCGACCGATTTTTCACAGAGAGTATCGTTGAATCGTAACAGCCCCATACATGCGCGTATCGAGCCCGCCTGGGCCGATCTGCGGCGTGTCCATAACGCCCGGGTACCGGCGCGGATCGATCCCTGGCTGCGGGACCGGGGTTCGCTGACAGCACGGTTGATCCGGGCCTGTGGCGAACGGTTCCGGGTGCGGGTGATCCGGCAGGGGTGGGGAAAACCATTCTACAGCGAGGGGCAACTGCTGGGTATGCGGCGTGGCGAGATCGCCATCGTGAGAGAGGTGGAGCTGTTTTGCAGTGACCGGCCCTGGGTGTTTGCCCGTACCCTGATTCCGGCCAGCAGCCTGCGGGGTTCGGTGAGGCGGTTGACCCTGCTCGGCAGCCGCCCGCTGGGTGCGGTGCTGTTCTCCGACCCCAGAGTGGTGCGCGGGCAGACCCAGGCGGCCAGATTGCTGCCCAGGCACCGACTGTTCCACACCGCTAGCGCCCATCTGCAGCAGCTTCCGGCAGAGATATGGGGGCGGCGCACCCTGTTTCTGCTGAATGACCGGCCGATACTGGTCAACGAGCTCTTTTTGCCCGAGCTACCAGAGAGTCCAAAATGACGCGACCACCGATCAAGGTTTATCGCACCGGTGGCCCCGTCCCCCTGCGGGAAAGGTTGCTCAGCTATGCCATCCTGGTGCGTCTGAACCGCCCGATCGGCATCCTGCTGCTGCTGTGGCCAGCGCTCTGGGCTCTCTGGATCGCCGGTGGGGGGCATCCGAGCTGGCAGGTGGTGCTGATCTTCATCCTGGGGGTGGCCCTGATGCGCTCGGCGGGTTGTGCTATCAACGACTATGCGGACAGAGAGTTCGATGGCAAAGTGGCCCGCACCCGGCATCGGCCCCTGGCGGTCGGGATAATCAGCCCCAATGAGGCGGTCGGTGTATTCGTGGTGTTGAGTCTGGCCGCCTTCGGGCTGGTACTGTTGCTGAACTGGGAGACGATCCTGATGTCGTTCGTCGCGGTGACCCTGGCGGCGGCCTACCCGTTCATGAAGCGCTATACTCACCTGCCGCAGCTGGTACTCGGCATGGCCTTTGGCTGGGCCGTGCCCATGGCCTTCATGGCCCTGACCGGGGCGGTGCCCCCGGTGGGCTGGCTGCTGTTTATCGCTGCCGTCACCTGGGCCCTGATCTACGATACCGAGTATGCCATGGTGGACCGGGAGGATGACCTGAAGATCGGCGTCAAGTCGACCGCGATCCTGTTCGGGGAGTACGACCGGCTGATGATCGGCCTGCTGCAATTGGGGATGACGGGCATTCTGCTGCTGGTGGGGTTGAAGGTGGGGCTGGGGGTCTACTATCAGCTGGGAGTGGCCGGTGGTGTCCTGCTGTTCCTGCGTCAGCAGTACCTCATGCGCAGGCGTGATCCGGCGGGCGCGTTTCGGGCCTTTCTGGACAACAACGCCTACGGTATGGCGATATTCGCCGGTCTGGTGCTGGATTATCTGTTGGGCGGGGGAGTGGTCGGACGTTAGAAGGCAGATTATATAGAATTCAGGTATGCGTTCACGAACGAAAAAAATGGCCGCGGATTGACGCGGATTGCACACGGATGTTGTTATGGCTATTTGGAATCCGGTGCGAGCACATCCTGACTTATGCACAAAAAACGGGTGGGACAGAGTACTTTATCCCACCCATGAGCGACCGGCGTTCTCTACCTGATCAGGAACTCGCGGCCTTCCGCTCTTCCCACTTGGCCACCTCTCCGTCCCAGTCGTCGGCGCGGAAGTAGGGGTTCATCCGCGGCTGGCTGACCATGTTGGGGTCGACCTCCAGGCCGACGCCCTCC
>JAUXBK010000199.1 GCA_030619405.1 Sedimenticola sp.
ATCAGGGTGTCGGGTTACGGCGCGCTCATAAGTGTGTGATAACCTGAAATATCAGTGAGATGCGCGCCTAACCCAACCTACATTATGTTCGTAGGGACTTAGCGTTTGCTGTACTAGTACTTCCTTGTTGTGTCACGACCCGCCCCACAAAGAGCCCTTGATTTTTCGGGAAGGAGATGTATCAGAACCCAGATTTCGGTCGTATGAAAAACGCAGAAACCTCTATTTCGAGCCCCGGAGGATCCAGAGAAAATCGCCCCCCATGAACCAGGTTTGCTTGAGGATTTCCATCCTCATCCCTTCGATAATGAACTACGCGGTTTCCCTCCGTGATCACAACCAGGTAGTGCTGGACACTCGGGATCCTGAAGTATCCATCGAGTTTTGCATTCGTGTCGCTTCTGGTGGAGGAAGGTGAAACTACTTCGACAACGATGACGGGCGTTGGTGCTTCAACTGAATCGTCTTCCAATGGATCCCCACAATGCACCAGGGCATCCGGTTCATAGGCGGTATCCTCGCTGACACGTACTGTCATGCCGTCGGGAAATGCCTCACACTTCAGACCGGCATTGGAAATGGCATCTCTCAGGGCTGACCAGACATTCGCCTTAACGCGGGCGTGTATGGCCCGCTCGGGTGCCATGGCTAATGGAATACCATTGATTAGTTCGTATCGCCCGGGCCGGTCTAGTGCCCAGTCGATAAATTCATCTACCGACATGTTCTGTGGAGCTGATGCTCGCATGAATGGTTTTCCGATTTGAACGAGCGCGTTATTCGACTATTTGACAGTATACATGATGAACCAGAAAAGCTGAGATAAAGGCGTAAAGGGTAAAGGGTAAAGGGGGGACAGTATACTTATTTCCCTTTACCGCAGCCGTCTGTTTCCCGGGTTTTCGGTCAGGCTTTTTTTGCGCCAGACCCCTAGTACAGCAAATGATAAGTACGAGGTATCAGGGTGTCGGATTACGGCGCGCTCATAAGTATGTAACAACCTGAAATATCAGTGGGATGCGCGCCTAATCCAACCTACATTCTGTTCGTAGGGACTTAGCATTTGCTGTACTAGCTATCAACGATCCTGGAAATGGATATACTTTCCCCCGATTCTCCGGCACTACTCGGGGCTGGCGTTGAGAATGTACAGCGCGTCGAGCAAAGGTGGAATATCTTCGCTGAATCTGCCGAACCATTTCTTGTAGATGGACCTGATCTCTCCGCTTCGGCTCAGGCGCGATAGCACCCGGTCTGCGATCAGCCTGAACTCCGAATCGTTTCTCCTCACCACCAGCGCCAGGGGTTCGAAGGAGAAGACGTCGTCCGAGATGGCGAAATGAGCCGGCCCGTCATGGGTGAGTGCAAGCCCGGTCAGCACCACCTGATCCGCAGCAAAGGCGTCCACGTCGCCGGCCAGCAGGGCCTTCATCGCTGCCGGGGCGGAATCCACCCGTACCACGGAAACTGCAGTGACGGCACCCTTCAGCACCGCGTTCAGATGATCCAGGGTGGTCGTGCCCTTCATCACGGCCACTCTCTTTCCCTGCAGATCCCAGATACCATCGATATCTGACTTCTCGAGGCTGAGCAGGGAGGCGCCCGTGACGAAAGTAAGCTGGGTAAAATCGACTCGTTCGGCGCGTGCAAGGGTCCTGGTCGTGGAACCACACAGAATGTCGATCCTGCCATCGGTAAGCGCCTGGAAACGATCGGCAGCCGTGACCGGGACGAACTCGATGCCCAGATCCGGCTTTTTCAGTCTGCTCTTGAGTTCGCCTGCGATGCGGGTACAGAGATCGATCGAATAACCTGCTGGCATGTTCTCCTTGTCGAGGAAGGAGAGCGGTGGCTTGTCTTCAGGAAATCCGATATGCAGGGTGCCAGTCTGCCTGATCCGCTCCAGCGTGGGACTGGCTTCTGCTGCAGCCAGTTGTGGTATCGCCAGAGAAATCAGGATCAGAAACATAACCGCATACTTCATTGTCTATCTCCTTTCAAAAAATGTAAGATCCCGGTTTGCGAGCAGTATCGATCAAAACGCCTGCCACAGCGTATACACCCCGAACAGCATCACCGTCACCCCGGCGACCGTTCGGGCTGTGCTGGAGCGGGCCAGCCGGGCGGCGGCACCGGCCAGGGCGCCCATCAGCAGCAGGTTGGGCAGGGTCCCCAGGCCGAAGGCGGCCATCAGGGCAGCACCCTCGAGGGCACTGCCGGCAGCGACCGCATTGACCAGCATGCTGTAGACCAGACCACAGGGGATCCAGCCCCAGAGCAGCCCGACCAGCAGCGCCTGACCAGGGGTGCGAACCGGCAGCAACCGGCGACTGATCGGCTCCAGCCGCCGCCAGAGTGCGCTGCCGGCCTGTTCTATCCGGTTGAGCACCATCCACCAGCCGGCCAGATAGAGACCCAGCAGGATCATGAACAACCCCGCCACCCCCAGCAGCACCCGCTGAGCATAGTAGACCGGCATCAGTTGCGCCAGCAGCATCCCCAGCGCCCCCATGATGGCGCCCGCCAGCACATAGCTGGTGACCCGCCCCAGGTTGTAAGTAAGCTGGAACGGCATCACTGCACTCAAGCTGCCACGACGCTCCCGCGACAGGCCAAACGTGAGGGCGCCGACGATGCCGCCGCACATGCCGACACAGTGCACCCCTCCCAGCAGACCCACCAGGAAGGCACTCAGATAGGGCATCCAACTCTCCATCAGACCAGGCTCTCCCGCCACTCGGTGGAGCCACGCCGGTGCAGCCACCAGAGCAGCAGCAGCCCTGGCAGCGCGACCAGGGTACAGAAGATGAAAAAGCCGACCCAGCCTACCCACTCCGCCAGGTAGCCGGTGGGGGCGGCAGCGATCACTCTTGGCACCCCCATGAAACTGGAGAGCAGCGCATACTGGGTGGCGGTAAAACGCTTGTTGGTCAGGCTGGCCATGAAGGCGATATAGGCGGCCGTACCCATGCCGCCACTGAGATTTTCAAAAGTGATCACCGCCGCCAGTCCCGGCAGGGTATATCCCCAGACCGCCAGCAGCGCAAACCCGGCGGTGGAGACCCCCTGCAGCACCCCGAACCCGATCAGCGAGCGATAGATCCCAAGCCGCAGAATCAATATGCCACCGATCAGTCCGCCGGTAATGGTGGCCCAGAACCCGAACAGCTTCACCACCGTCCCGATCTCGGTCTTGGAAAAACCGATGTCGAGATAGAAGGGGGTGGTGAGGTGGGAGGCCATGGTGTCACCGATCTTGTACAGCAGCACGAACAGCAGGATCAGTACCGCATCCCGGCGCTGGAAGTATTCGATGAAGGGATGGAACACCGCCTCCGTCAGGGTGGCAGGCTGGCCCTCGACAACCTCCGGCTCCGGTGCCAGCAGGGTGGTGATCATTGCCGCCGCCATGATCATGGCCATCACCTGGTAGACCTGGGAAAAGGTGATGAAATCGGCCAGGATCAGGCCGCCCCCCGATGCCAGCAGCATCCCCACCCGGTAGCCGTTGACGTAGAGCGACGCCCCCAGTCCCTGCTCGTCGTCGATCAGCGCCTCCCGGCGGTAGGCGTCGATAACGATATCCTGACTGGCCGAGAAGAAGGTCACGAGCAGCGCAGCCAGCGCCACGTCCAGGGGGCTCTCCCCCGGACGGACCGCCGACAGCACCAGCAGCGCCAGCACCAGGGCCAGTTGCATCAGCAGCAGCCAGCCCCGTCGCCGCCCCAGAAACAGCGGGGTATAGCGATCCATCAGCGGGGCCCAGAGAAACTTGAGGGTGTAGGGCAGCCCCACCAGGGCGAACAGACCGATGACCGAGAGGTCCACCCCCTCCTCTTTCATCCAGGCCTGCAGTACCGATCCGGTCAGCAGCAGCGGCAGACCACTGGCAAAACCCATCATGGCCGCCACTGCCATGCGGCCACTGAACACGGCCCGCACGATCGATCTCATGGAGTGTTGATCCGGGCTTTCGGGCATGGCGCGCTGCACTCTGGTTGGTGACAGCGGCCGATTATACCGGTTAACCGAAAATCCGCCGCAACTCCTTGCATCCACTCCCCGGGCTGCGGAAAATGTACCTCTCCGGGTAAGCTCTCACCTTATTGCCTCGAAAGTGGGGCTGTTGCCCTCAGCCAGAGGCGTCTGCGGCCAGGGATGGCCGCAGCGAGCCCCCATGGATGGGTTAACGGCGTCCTCTGGCTGAGGGCAACAGCCCCGCAACGGGATTAACTTGGTGCTTACCTCTCCGGCATCACCTGTTACCACATGGAGTATGGAATGCGAGCATATCAACGGGAATTTCTCGACTTTGCGCTGAAAGTCGGGGTACTGAAGTTTGGTGAATTCACCCTCAAGTCAGGGCGTCTGAGTCCCTACTTCTTCAATGCCGGGCTGTTCAATACCGGCGCCGCCCTGGCCCGGCTGGGGCGTTTCTATGCCCGGGCCATCGTCGATTCAGGTATCGAGTTCGATCTCCTGTATGGCCCGGCCTACAAGGGTATTCCCCTGGCCTCGGTCACCGCTGCCGCGCTCTACGACCACCACGGCCTGGACCTCCCCTACGCCTTCAATCGCAAGGAGGCCAAGGCCCATGGTGAGGGCGGCAGCATCGTCGGCCACCCGCTGGAGGGCCGGATACTGATCATCGACGACGTGATCACCGCCGGGACCGCGATCCGGGAATCGATGACCACCATCCAGGCTCAGGGCGCGACGCCCGCCGGCGTGATCATCGCCCTGGACCGCCAGGAAAAAGGTCAGGGGGAACGCTCCGCCATCCAGGAGGTGGAACAGGATTACGAAATGCCGGTCGCGGCTATCGTACGCCTGCAAGATCTGGTCGAATATCTGGAACAGCAGAGTGACCAGGCGGCGTCACTGGCGCAGATCAGAACCTATCGCAACCA
>JAUXBK010000002.1 GCA_030619405.1 Sedimenticola sp.
GCAGCCCTGCCAATGCGCCAGAAAACAGGGACAACCGATACCGGGCAGCAACAGCTGCTGGAGCACTACCTGGTCAAGCTGCGGCAGCGCTTCAAGTCCCAGGTCAATCGTATGACCGGTGGCGGAATGGCGCAGCTGCTGGGTGAACGCCCGAACGGCAGCGACCTGAGCTTTCTGCTCAGTTATCTCCATGCCTTCCACTGGTTGCGCCACAATGTACCGGAACGGTATCGCCCCCCCCTGCTGGCCGCCTTCAAGGGCTCTTCCAGGGCCTTCCTGATGGCGTTGCTCGAGCGCTCCAGAAGCGGTGAGGAGTTCGTGCGCGGCTACATCGATCACTGGCTGGCAGCCCCGGCAGGGGGCCCAATTCAGCGGGAGCAGCTGCTGCGCCTGCTGCAGGCCAGAAACGGCAGCCGTGAGAGAGTGACGGCGGACGTTCTGGAGATCTGGGAGGGTTTCGGGCTGTTTTCCCGTCCCGATGCGGTGGCCTACAAGGAGATCGCCCGGAGCGAACGGGACCGGTATGGCGAGATGCTGGGCGAGCCCGATCGTGAGCGCCTGGCGCTGGTGGACTCACTCCCGGACACCGGGCAGGAGAACGCCCGCTTCGATAAACTGGGCCTGATACCCGCCATGGGCTGCCCCCAGACATGCCGCCACTGCATGTTCATCTGGCGCCCGCTGATGCGGGATGCGGAAGACCCGGAAAAACTCTACCGGCTGGTGGATGCCCACACCCGAAGCGTGCTGTTCACCGGAGGGGATCTGACCCGCCACATGCAACACTTCTATCGGGCGATCGGGTCGATGCAGCATGTCCGTAACTTTGCGATCCTGTTGAATGGTGATTTCGCCACCTCCCCGAAAGAGACCGGGGAGGTGATTCACTCCATGCTGAAGGCCTTGAAGAGTCGCCCCTCGAACTGGCCCCAGGCCCACATTCTGCTGCAGATCAGCTTCGACGAGTTCCACCAGGAGGTGGTCGTCGACCGGCACGGGAAACTGAGAGAGCGGATCCCGGTGGCAAAGATCGCCCATATCGTGGAGGCCGTGCCCCAGCACCCGGAGATCCAGCTGGCCCTCCTGCACAAACAGAACCACCTGAACTTCTCCATGGAGCTGTTCCAGAAAGGGGTATTCGGGCGACTGACCCGGGAACTGGGCCGCCGGGGCCATCAGATCCAGATCCTCTCCACCGCGCCCTCGGCCCGGCACAAGGGCAACCCGGCCAGGCCCGGGCAGAGCGGCCCGCTGATCAAGGATGCCAGCTTCATCCTGACCCGTTACCCGGACAACCCGGTGCTGTTGACCAGTTCCACCATCGATGCCTACGGCCGGGCCGAGCTGCTGGAAGCGGGGGAAGCGGTCAGCGAGAAGACGTTTCTGGCTGAGGTGCTGACAAACGGGGCTCCACCGGGCGAGGCCTTCGACACCGATCTGATGTTCTGGTTCAATGGCTGGGTGACGCTCTTTTCCGCCGTTCACATCTGCCTGGGCAATGTACATACGGAGGGGGCGGATATCCTGTTCGAGCGGCACCGCAAAGACCCGCTGACTCGGGCGCTGCACGGTTTCGACCGCAGGCTGCTGGAGTACTACAGTGAGATACGCGCGGATCTGCAGCAACGGATCGAGAAGGCAACCGGCCCGCACCACCTGTTCCACATGCTGACCGAAGAGGGAGACGTCAGACTGCACATGACCCGGCGATTGATCAAAACATGACCATACCCAAGCCACTGCGTAAACTCACCGGCATGCTGCTGCTGCTCTCCACCGCGGGGCTGATCCCCTGGGTGGCCCTGTTCCGCACCCTGTTCGGCTGACCCCATGTCCAACGCCAAACGCTACAACCCCCAACTCGAAAAGATCTCGGGCAAGGTCCGGGGTATCGGACTCTACCTGCTGCCGCTGCCGCTGGCTCTGATGACAATCGCCGCCCTGTGGCAAGGTGATTTTTCCGGCGTGCTCATGGGAGCGCTCGAGTTCAGCCTGTTCACACTGGCCGCCATCGTCGCCCGCCACGGCTTCCGCCTGGAGCAGGAGTATACCCGGCGCAGGATAGCCCGGGCGCCGAGACCGCCCTGGAAGAGCCTGGCGGCAACCACCCTGGGCATCGCCACCGGCATCACCGCCTGGTTCAGCGGTGGCTATGGCATCGGCAGCAGCGCCCTGTTCGGGATCGGCGCATTCATCAGTTTCCATCTTCTCTATGGCCTCGACCCGCGCCGGGACAAGAGCGGCAATGTCTCACTGGGGGTCACCACCAAAGAGGTGGTCGAGATGCTGGACAAGGCAGAGGTAAAACTGGCTGCACTGGAGCAGGCGGCCGCCCGGATCCATGAGCCGGACTACGTCCGGTCGCTGCGGCGCATCGTGGCGAACACCCGGACCATCGTCGAGGGAATAGAGAAAGACCCGGCCGACCTCGCCCGCAGCCGGAAATTCCTCAACACCCACCTCGCGGGGATACTACGGGTCACCAACAGCTATCTCCGGGTCCAGGATGGCGAGCCCGGCGATGAACTGAAACAGGGTTTTGGCACTCTATTGAATGATTTCGAGCGGACGGTACAGGACCATCAGGCCGAACTGCTGGAGAACGACCGCTTCGATCTGGATGTGCAGATCAAGGTGCTCGAGACACAGTTGAACAAAGAAGGCATCTATTAAAGGAGGCTCTTGCAAAATTCTTAAATCCCCTCTCCCTTGAGGGAGACGACTGCAGGGATAATGCAGGAGGTAGAGTAACGAAGGGAGCAGTTACCGAGGGCCAGGGTGAGGGTGATTAAAATCAAACTGTTATCTTTTTCGATCCCCTCACCCCAACCCTCTCCCGGGGGGAGAGGGGGTATTTTGCAAGAACCTCATAAGGGAGGAGAGAGTCCATGAGTGAAGAGAAAAGCGCAGCGACGCCAGGCGCAAGCAGCGATACCCGCGCCCAGGCCGGCCATCAGGTGATCGCCAACAGCAAGGCGCCCGGGCCGATCGAGAGCCGGATGGTGGTCTACAAAGAGGCGCCACCCACGGCCAGGGTAGAACTGGATGCCATCATCACCGAGATCGACATGGATGACCGCACATCTATCATCTTCTTTGGCTCCAAGACCCAGGAGAAGATGAGCCAGGTCTCCGAAAGCATGCTGGAGGGGGTGAAGAACAAAGATCTTGGCACCGTTGGTAACTCGCTCAACGACATGATCACGGCTATCCGGGGATTCGACGTCGACTCCCTGATGGAAAAACCGGGCTTCTTCGAGCGTCTGTTCAGCAAGGCGGAGCCCATCGCCCGCTTCATCGGTAAGTATGAAGAGGTGCGCGGCCAGATCGATGCCATCATCGACCAGCTCAATGACCACAAGACCACGCTGCTGACCGATATCGTCTCCCTGGAGAAGCTGTACGATGCCAACATCGACTATTTTCACCGGCTGGAGCTGTACATCTCCGCGGGCGCCGAAAAACTCCAGCGGCTGGATGAAGAAGAGATCCCAAAACTGGCCGAAGCGGCCGCTGCCGAGAAGGAGAACATGCTCGATGCCCAGCAGTTGCGTGATCTGCGCAGCGCCCGGGACGATCTGGAGCGCCGGGTTCACGACCTGCGCCTGACCCGCCAGGTGGCCATGCAGAGCCTGCCGAGCATCCGCCTGGTTCAGGAGAACGACAAAGGCCTCATCACCAAGATCAACTCCACCCTGGTCAACACAGTGCCCCTGTGGAAAAACCAGCTGGCCCAGGCGGTCACCATCTTCCGCTCCGGACGGGCGGCGGACACCCTGAAGCGCTCCACCGATCTGACCAACGATCTGCTGGAGGCCAACGCCGAAAACCTGAAGCAGGCCAACGTCCAGGTGAGGACCCAGATGGAGCGTGGTGTGTTCGATATCCAGTCGGTCAAGCGGGCCAACGATCTCCTGATCGAGACCATCAACGAGAGCCTGCAGATCGCAGATGAAGGCAAACGCTCCCGTGCCGCCGCGCAGAAAGAGCTGCAGACGATGGAGAATGAGCTGCGGGAGGCCCTGATTGCCGCCAAGGCCCAAAGCGAAAAGCTCCCGGCGGTGAACAAAAACAGAAACGGCGGAGAGCACTGATGGGGCTGTTCGGCAAACTGTTCGGCGAATTCATCGATGTCATCGAATGGCTCGATGACAGCAGCGATACCATGATCTATCGTTTCGAGCGCTATAACAACGAGATCAAATATGGCGCCAAGCTGACGGTTCGCGCGTCCCAGAATGCGGTTTTCGTCAACGAAGGAGAGGTGGCTGATGTGCTGACCCCCGGCATGTACGAGCTGGAGACCAGGAACCTGCCCATCCTCTCCACCCTGCAGCACTGGGATCACGGCTTCCAGAGCCCGTTCAAGGCAGAGGTCTATTTCTGCAATATGGTGCGCTTCACCAACCTCAAGTGGGGCACCCGAAACCCGCTGATGCTGCGCGGCCAGGAGTTCGGCGCCGTCAGACTGCGGGCGTTCGGGACCTATGTCGTCCGCATCAATGACCCCCGGGTCTTTATTCAGGAGATAACCGGCACCGACGGCCTCTTCACCATCGATGAGATCAGCGACCAGCTGCGCAACCTGATCACCTCCCGTTTCGCCAACATCATCGGCCAGTCGAGTATCCCGGTACTGGACCTGGCGGCCAACTACGATCAGCTCGGCGGCTTTCTCACGGAACGTATCGCGCCGGAGTTCAAGGCCTACGGCCTGGAACTCACCAAGATGCTGATCGAGAACATATCGTTGCCCCCGGAGGTGGCGGCGGCCCTCGACAAGCGCACCAGCATGGGCATGATCGGAAATCTGGACAAGTATCTGAAGTACCAGACGGCCGAAGCGATGGGCAACGGTGGTGAGGGCGGCAGTACCATGTCTGACGCCATGGGAATGGGAGTCGGGATGGCAATGGCGGGCAAGATGGCAGAGAGCATGCGTAGTAGCGCTGCCACACCGCCGCCCATGCCACAGCAACTCGCCTATCACGTCGCGATCGAGGGTGAAGCCCGCGGGCCGTTCGGTTCCAGCGAACTGAAGCAACTGATCCGTGAAGGCAAACTCACCGGCCGCTCCCTGGTCTGGACCGATGGCATGAGCAACTGGCTGGCGGCCGACGGGGTCGAGGCGCTCCGCCCCCTGCTGCCAACCGCCGCGCCACCACCACTGCCACCCAAGTGATGGGGTGATATGAAAAATTGGCCGCGGATTCACGCGGATAAGACACGGATGTTGGTACGGCTTTGATACACGCCGGCGGCTGAAATCATATCATTACCCATATCTCGGTCAGAAAAAAGGTTCTCACACGAAGTCACGAAGACACGGAGAAGAAGAGATGAATGAGAATAAAATCGGAGATATTACCGTGAACTGTGCCGTAAAGGTTCCAATGCAATTCGGCCCAGGTCTGCTGAAGAGTGACAATGAGGTCCTGATGAAAGACGGTATCTTCCGTATCGTAAACGGCAAACTGGAATGTCCGCTTTTTTCTTCTCTGTGTCTCCGTGCCTCCGTGTGAGGCAATTCTTTCGGGTCGAGCTATGGGTAACGGTATGAGCTGGAATGGGACCGAACCTTCCATCAGCAACTGCACCCGGAAAACAGCGTTCAAGGTGCGTGCGTCAATAAATCAATCCGCATTTGATCCGCGTTGATCCGCGGCTGAAAATCTATATTATCCCGTGAACGATGACCTGACGGAGATTTCACCGGAAATCCCACCAACGCTACAGAAGGCCACCTTCCCCTGTGCCCGTTGTGGAGCGACGCTGCATTTCGTTCCCGGCGAAGGCGAGCTTGAATGCCCCTGGTGCGGATACCAGTCCGTGATCGAGGATTCCGGGGAGCGCATTCTCGAATATGACCTGCAGGAGGCGGTTGGCGCCCTGCAGAAGGCCGAGCGGGCAGAACCTGACAGCGAGGCCATCGTCCATTGCGACACCTGCGGTGCCGAGTTTCGCCTGGAAGTCAACGTCCACTCCGGGGAGTGCCCCTTCTGTGGCAGCCCAGTGGTCACCGCCAGCGATCAGTTCCGGCTGTTCAAACCACGTTCACTGCTGCCCTTCCGCATCGGCCGGGAACAGGCGAGAGCGGCGTTTCAGGGGTGGATCGGCAACCTCTGGTTCGCCCCCGGCGCCGTTGCCCGATACGCCCGTGAAGAGGGCAAACTGACCGGCATCTACCTGCCCTACTGGACCTACGACAGCCAGACCGTGACCCGCTACCAGGGAGAGCGGGGCACCACCTACTATGTGCGGGTCCAGGTGCCCGTGGTCGTCAACGGCCGGCGGACCATGCAGACCCGCCGTGTCCCCCGGGTTCGCTGGCGGAGTGTCAGCGGTGTGGTGAAACGCCACTTCGACGATGTGCTGATCGGTGCCACGACCACCCTGCCGCGGGCGATCACCGACCGGCTGCAACCCTGGGACCTGGGGAACCTGGTGCCCTACAGCGAAGAGTACCTCAGCGGCTTTCGCAGCGAGGTGTATCAGATCAAGGTAGACGAGGGGTTCGAGCAGGCGCGACTGGTGATGGACAGCACCATCCGCAACGATGTCAGGCGCGACATCGGCGGTGATCACCAGCGGATCACGCGCCTGCACACCAGCCACAGCCAGATGACTTTCAAACACCTGCTGCTGCCGGTATGGGCAGCCGCATTCCGCTACCGGGGCAAGAGTTACCGCTTCGTCATCAACGGCAGGACCGGCAAGGTGCAGGGCGAGCGACCCTATAGCTGGATAAAGATCGGGCTGGCCATCATTGCTGGCCTCCTGGTCGCTGCCGGTGTGATCTGGGCCTTGAACGAATACGGGGTTCTCCAGCAGACGAGCTACGGATCCTTTCCATAAGCAGCACCATCTTCAATCTATCCGTATCCGTTCACGGGATAAAAAGATATTCAGCCGCGGATTGACGCGGATTACACACGGATTGATTTATTGTAACTTCTCACTCTCCCGGGGCAGTTTCGTAGGGGGGATAAGGCGCGCCCACAGACCTCCTCTCTTGCTCCCCTCTCATGCGCGCCGCATCCACCAATGGCCCGCCCGCATGCCGCAATGCTCAGGATGAATGGTGGATGCGCTAAGCTTATCCCCCCTACAAAGTCCAGGTTGCCCCGACTTATTGAGAAGTTACGATTTAATAACACAAGCTTCTTGAACGCTACTTTATTCGGCGCCGAAGTTGATTAGCAGCTCGATCTCCGCCCCGATTAGCCTCCAACTCGCTGCACAAATGTGCCTTCGTGTATCTAAGCCATAACAAAATCCGTGTGTAATCCGCGTCAATCCGCGGCTGAATGCCTATTATGATCCCGTGCACGGATACGATATTTGTTACACTGTGTCTTAATTAACGAAGTAATCGTGATCCGATGGTTGAATGATGTGAATAAAAAATCCAAACCAAAAACGGGTATCTATCACGCCCCCTGGGAAAAGAGTTTCGACAAGATCCTCACCCCCTTTGAAGAGTTCATACACCGCCAGACCACTAGTGGTCTGCTGTTGATGGGTACGGCCGTTCTCGCATTGGTATTGGCCAATGGGCCGCTGGCCTCCGCCTACGAACATCTGGTGCACACCCCCATCGGCCTTGCCATCGGTGGCTGGACGCTGGAAATGACCCTGCACCACTGGATCAACGATGGCCTGATGGCGCTGTTCTTCTTCGTGGTCGGCCTGGAATTGAAACGCGAAATGCTGGTCGGGGAATTGGCCAACCCCCGTCATGCCACGTTGCCAATCGCAGCGGCAGTGGGGGGCATGGTCGTGCCTGCCTTGATCTATTATGCCATCAATCCAGACGGCGACGCCGCACTCGGTTGGGGAATCCCCATGGCCACCGACATCGCTTTTGCCATCGGGGCACTGGCCTTGCTGGCGAGCCGGGTGCCCAAGGCATTGATCACTTTTCTGGTGGCGCTGGCCATTGTGGACGATCTGGGCGCGGTGATGGTGATAGCGGTGTTTTATACCGATACTATTGCGCTCGTTCCCCTGGCGGCCGCCGGCGCTTTGTTCGCTTTGCTGTTGCTGTTCAATCAGATCGGCATCCGCAAAACCCTGCCCTATTTTGTGGTCGCGGTGCTGCTGTGGTACGCCTTTCTGCAATCCGGTGTGCACGCTACGCTGGCCGGCATTCTGGGAGCTCTGTCGGTACCAGCGACACCCAAGTACAACCCGGAGCGTTTCAGTAAACACATCCGGGAGCTGATGCACCGTTTCGATGCCAGCCACCAGCCCGGCAAGAGCATCATGACCAATGACGCACTGCGTGCCGTGGTGCAGACCCTGGAAAACGGCGTGCACAGTGTCGAAGCCCCGCTGCAGCGACTGGAACATATCTGGCACATGCCGGTGGCCTACCTGGTCATACCGATCTTTGCCCTGGCCAATGCCGGCATCCCGCTGGCATTCGATTCACTGGGTGAAGCCCTGACCCATCCGGTGACACTTGGCGTGTCGTTGGGTCTGGTGCTGGGCAAGTTCATCGGTATCACCGGCGCCAGCTGGCTGGTGCTGAAACTGGGTGTGGCGGAGTTGCCCAAAGATACCCGATTCACCCAGATCGCCGGTGTGTCGCTACTGGCGGGGATCGGATTCACCATGTCCATATTTGTTGCCCAGCTTGGATTCGGTGGGCGCGAGGATCTGCTGCTGATGGCCAAGACAGGCATTCTTGCCGCCTCCCTGCTGGCGGGAATAACCGGTTTCATCTGGCTCTATCTGGTAAGCAAACTGTCCCGATGATCCATTTGGTCGCCGTTCACGGTTACTCCATTTGATATGGGTCATGTACCCGAGGAGTGGAGTGGATTGAAATGGACATTTTTGGGTTGCAATCTCTGAGTGGTCTTCCTTGATGGAACTGGTCTGTCCGGCAGGTAATCTTCCTTCGCTGAAAGCGGCTGTGGACAATGGAGCAGATGCGGTCTATTTCGGCTTTCGGGATGACACCAATGCCCGCCATTTCGCCGGGCTCAATTTCGGACCCGCAAAGATTGCGAAGGGGATTCGCTACGCCCGCCAGCGTGGAGTGAAGGTGTTTCTTGCGCTCAATACCTACCCACAGCCCGCCGGCTGGTCACGCTGGCAGAACGCGGTGGATCAGGCGGCGGATCTCCGGGTGGATGCCATGATCGCCGCCGATATCGGGGTGCTGGATTATGCAGCCGAACGCTATCCGGAGTTGAATCTGCACCTCTCGGTCCAGGGCTCTGCCACCAACTATGAGGCATTGAAGTTCTACCAGGACAATTTCGCTGTCCGGCGGGCGGTGCTGCCCCGGGTGCTCTCACTCAGCCAGGTGCAGCAGCTGGTCGAACACAGCCCGGTGCAGGTGGAGGTGTTCGGGTTCGGAAGCCTCTGCATCATGGTCGAGGGACGCTGCATCCTCTCATCCTACGCGACCGGTCGCTCCCCCAACACCTTTGGCGCCTGCTCACCGGCCAGTCACGTCGAGTGGAGAGAGACCGCCCTCGGTCTGGAGACCCACTTGGGCGGCATCCTGATCGAGCGCTGCGGCACCGGGGAGAAGGCAGGCTACCCAACGCTCTGTAAAGGGAGCTTCAATGTGGGTGGCAACACCTATCATGCACTCGAGGAACCCACCAGCCTCAATACCCTGGAGCTGCTCCCCTCACTCCATGCTGCCGGTGTGGCGGCAATAAAGATCGAGGGGCGCCAGCGCAGCCCGGTGTATGTGGCACAGGTGACCCGAGTGTGGCGTGCGGCGCTCGACGCCTGCCAGCGGGATCCCGACAACTACAGGCCCAGACACGAATGGATGGCAGAGCTGAGCAAAGTCTCTGAAGGCACCCAGACGACCCTCGGCGCCTACAGCAGGCCCTGGCAGTGATTGGGTGAGGGCCCGAAAAATATATGGACAGACGACCCAGACTCTCCCTCGGACCGGTGCTCTACTACTGGCCCAGGGAGCAGTTGCTCGCATTCTACGAACAGGTGGCCGCATCGCCGGTGGATATCGTCTACCTCGGTGAGTCGGTCTGCTCCAAGCGCACACTGATGCGTACCGACGACTGGTTCGATCTCGCTGCCCGTCTCCAGGCGGCAGGCAAGGAGGTGGTCATCTCCACCCTGGCCCTGCTCGAGGCCGAATCCGAGTTGAAACGGCTCAAGCGCATCTGTGACAACGGGGAGTACCTGGTCGAAGCCAACGACATGGGGGCGGTGCAGTTGATGCGGGACAAGACCTTCGTCGCCGGCCACAGCGTCAATATCTACAATGACCGCACCCTGGCACTGCTGGCCCGGCAGGGGCTGAAGCGCTGGGTCTTCCCTCTGGAACTCTCCCACCAGACGCTGGCGGATATGCAGGCAGCGCGCCCGCCAGGTGTGGAAACCGAGCTGTTTGCCTATGGTCGCCTGCCGCTGGCCTATTCGGCGCGCTGCTTTACCGCGCGGGCCCACAATCTGCCGAAGGACGACTGCCAATACCGTTGCCTCGACTATCCGGACGGCCTGACGCTCTCCGCCCAGGACGATACCCGGTTCCTCGCGCTCAACGGCATCCAGACCCAGTCCGCCCACACCTGTAACCTGCTGGGCGAACTGGATCGCATACGTGAGCTTGGGGTGGAGGTGGTGCGCATCAGCCCCCAGTCACACCATATGGAGCGGATAATCGAGACCTTCCATAAATGTCTGGACGGGGAGATGGCACCGGCAGCGGGGCATGCGTCACTGGAACCGCTGATGCCGGTTGGCTCGTGCAACGGCTACTGGCACGGTGAGGCGGGCATGATGTCCCAGTCCCAGGCTGCGATCGAGGGATGATTTAGGCTGCTCAGCGGAAACAGACGGGGTCAGGATGTGCGGCCGGTCATAGGCCGTTTGCGGCCCAGGGGGCCGAACTCGGGAATCCGACTGATGACGGCCGTCGCACCATCGAGCAGTTTGAGCAACAGGCCGAGGCGGTCGTCCAGCTCCAGGGCATCGAGGAAGTTCTTCACGTAGAGGCCCAGCTCGGTATCGCCACCCAGACGCAGCCTGCGATTGAAGAACAGGGTGTCGGGGTCCTCGCGGCGGGTCGCCAGCAGAAGAAAGTCGTAGATCGAACCCTCGATACTGAGATCGTGGGGCAAACTGCTGTCCGCCGCTCTGAGTTTTCCGTTCAGCAGCGTGATGCGGTAGCTGAGACGGGCATCCACGACATCGACCAGCATCACCTTCTGCTCGAGAAACTCCAGCTCACCATCTGCGAGTTCCGGGGCAAAAATGCGGTTGAGAATCTTTACCAGCACCTGACTGTGAGCCGCACTGGGGATGAGCCCCAGCGGGAAGGCAAATGGTTTAGGCAACAAGGGGGAGCGTGAAAGATGGTCAGTAGTGTTACTCATAATGGGCTCCCGCTGTTGATATCCGGCCAGTCTGTATCCTTATGGATCAGGCGGTTTTTGTCAACGCCTGAAAATGGAAGGTTTTTTGTAACTATTCAGCACTGTCTGTGAATCGTGGCGGTCCCTCCTGCAGCAGTCGGTCGCGATCCGCCGGGGTATTGATATTGCGAAAGGCATTGGCGGAATCGGTGAAATCGGCCAAGGTTACCCGATGTTGCCCATACCAAAGTTCGATCTTGCGATCACCCCGGGCCAGATATTGCGCCAGGCTTGCGATCAGTGCCCGAGGGATCAAGGCGTACACCGGCTGCAAGCGGGTCCCGTCATGGGCGACGGCAAGTTCCGCATCGCTGAGTTCCAGAGCGCTCTTCATGCGCTCCACATAGTCGGTCGGCAGCAGTGGCCCGTCGCAGGGCAGGGTAATTATATAAGGTGTGGAACTGGCTTGCAGCGCAGTGTGAAAACCAGCCAGAGGACCTTGGTAATCGCTGAGCTCGTCGGACAGCACAGGATGACCGAAGCACTGGTAGCGCTCAAGGTTGCGATTAGCGTTGATCAGGACTGCGCCGGCTTGTGGGGCGATAGCTGCGAGAACGTACTCGATCAGTGCCCGCCCACCCAGGTTCACCAGCCCCTTGTCCACGCCGCCCATGCGCCGGCCACGGCCGCCTGCGAGTATTACCGCGGTGATCTCCTCGTTGCTGATGCTCATTCCGGTTTGCTGTCCACGGTTTATGGGTCGGTCCTGTCATCGTGATCAAAGCGGATTGAACACAGCCATATTCCAGACAAAAAAGCGGTCACCTGACGAACACACTTTTACAGGATAGCTTGGTATTTATCAACGACTCTATGCGGACACAGAAGCGGAAGGGAGCAGCATGTCGCCTCATCGGTGAACTCATTCGCAGCCACAAAACTAAAATACAATCTGGTATGATAATTTGCCTTTGATAGTTCTTTGATCAAATAAACCCAGGAGTGAGTTATGAGCAGTATAGATCTGGATTACCTGTCTTTGCATCCGGACATCACCTGTTACCGCTGGCCTACGCCAAGATTGGTAGAGCAGGCGGTGAAGAACAACGAAGGTCATCTGCTGCATAATCTTGCACTGGCTGTGCGTACCGGGCACACCGGACGTTCTCCCAAGGATCGCTTCATAGTGGATGATGAGATGACCCATTCGTCCATTTCATGGAATGACATAAACCAGCCGATCAGTGAGGCCGCTTTCGATGGAGTATTCGCTCGGGTAAAGCAGTATTTTCGTGCCTACAGCGCCTATGTGGAGGATGTCTATGCAGGCGCTGACAGCCGTTACCGGGTGCCGATACGTTTCATCGGCACGGCCGCCTGGCAGGCCCTGTTCGTGCGCAATATGTTTGTCTTGCCAAAGTCAGAGAAGTTAGAAGAGTTCGAGCCTGCATGGAATATAGTAGCGGCCCCACAGATGAGCGTGGATGAGCCGACTGCCCATGAACTCGGATTGAGATCGAACGACTTCGTCCTGATTAATTTCAGCAAGAAGCTGATTTTGATCGGTGGCACCGGTTACGCCGGTGAGATCAAGAAATCGGTATTCACCGTATTGAATTATCTCCTGCCGAAGCGGGGGATACTGCCCATGCATTCGTCGGTTAATGTAAGCAATGATGATGTTGTTACCGTCTTTTTTGGTCTTTCCGGTACCGGAAAGACCACGCTTTCGATGGACCCGGAACGACGCTTCCTGGGTGATGACGAACATGGATGGAGCGACGATGGTGTCTATAACTTCGAAGGAGGATGCTACGCAAAAACCATTCGCCTCTCCGCTGAAGATGAGCCTCTGATCTATGCGGCGACTGAACGTCATGGTACAACGATAGAGAATGTGGCCTGGAATCCTCTCACCCGCTTTATAGACTATAACGATGGTGATTATACGGAGAATGGCCGGGCTTCGTTTTCCATCGATGCCATTCCCAATGCTATTCAAAGTGGACAGACCGGACATCCGGACTGCATTATTTTTCTGACCGCCGATGCGTTCGGTGTATTACCGCCGGTAGCCCGGTTATCCCCCAAGCAGGCGGCTTACCATTTCAGCCTGGGATACACCGCAAAAGTGGCCGGCACCGAACGTGGTGTGAAGGAACCAGAACCGGTGTTCAGCGCCCTTTATGGCGAACCCTTCTTCCCGCGCAATCACTCTGAATATATTCAGCTCTTCATGGACAAGATTCGTCAGCATGAGGTACCCGTGTGGTTGGTAAATACGGGTTGGACCGGCGGTAAGTTCGGGGTGGGCAAGCGCATCGATATCCCTGTTACAAGGGCGATCATCCGAGCCATTCAGAGCGGCGAACTCAACGATGTGAAGTTTGAACGCGACAAGGTTTTTGGATTCGACGTCCCCTCCAGTTGTCCGGGTGTACCTTCCAGAATACTTGATCCTGCCTCAACGTGGAGAGACAGGGGAGCCTACGAGATAGAGCAGCGAGCACTGGCGGAGAAATTTATCGAACGCGCCAATTCCCTTGATTTGCCGTCCGAGGTAGCGCGCCAGAATCCTCAGGTTTAGGGCCGCCGGAGCAGGAACCCTATCTGGGTCCCGGTCTCCCCACTCGGGGGGCCGGTCGGGGGGCAGGCAGCGGGACGGGGCGTCCCGCGCCCGGTCTGTTGCCATCCTGCAGTCTGCGCTCTCTTATCTCCTCCCGCGGCTGCGGATCGCTCCATCGGCTGTACCCGCCGTATTCCAGGCGCCCCTCTCCGCTCTCTTCCCTTGTCTCAGAGGGGCTGTTCAGCGCCTGCTCCTGCTGTTCCAGGCGCTGCTTTTCCAGCTCATCGGCCATCTTTTCGGTCTGTTTCAGGTTCTTTTCCGCCGCTTCCACATTGGCCTGGGAAGGTGCAGGTGCCAGCGGCACCGCTTCCACCTCTACCGAATTCGACGGCGGGGTTGAAGAGTAGGTTACGTGGCCAGCGTCATCCACCGATTTATAGACCGTCTCTGCCGCAACCGGTGTCGCTGACAGCACGACCAGAAGGGATAGCATATATCTTTGCATAAGATCTTTGACTCCAGTTTTTGTGATCATTTACGGGATCATATAGATATTTAGCCGGAAAAACTGCCTCCTCATCAGAAGCGCCTGCGCAGGTAGCTGATGGCCTGACTGATGGTGAGTTCCATGTTCGAGGGGCCACTGCGGATGTAGAAGAATTCATTCTGCTTGTTACGCAGAAAAACCGGCTCCTCTGCCCGTTCGCATTCGATGGCAACCACCTGTCTGCCTTCCAGATCATAGATCGCGAATTGTACGAAACGAGACAGCTCCGGCCCCAGGTGCTGGTTGAACAGATTCTTGAAATGCAGCCGGCATTTGTCCTCGTTTTCAAATTGATCAGCCTCTGTCCCCATAATAGCACCCGCATCCTCCACTCCGATCAGCAGAATCCCCCCGTCGGTGTTCATGAACGCAGAGACCCCCTTGAGCCAGGCCAGCTCTATCTCTTTTCCGAACTTGCCGCTGCGCAGGTTCATACGCATGGTGGATTTGAACTCCAGGTGGGTGCTCTCGCCACTGTGAATCAGGCTGTACAGGTCATCCTCATAATGCTTCCCGTCGATACTCAGTTTCGGCAGGTCCTTGAGCTGGGCGCTGTATTTTCGGACCAGCAGCATGGCCAGCAGCGCCGCACCACCCAGCACCGCGATGGCGCTGAACAGTATCAGTTGCCAGTGACGCATAAGTACCGAATAGAAACCGGCTATGGGGATTGCCACCCCTAGCCAGGCGCTCTCCTTTGTCTGATACAGTGGCTTGAATCCGCCCCACCACATCTGCCCGCCACTGGAGAACCGGATCGCCCCGCTCACGGGCTTCCCCTGGCGGCGCCAGGCCTCAACCGCATCGATGGCCAGGGTTCCTCCGTGGCTCCGGCTGGCAGAGAAAAACGGGTCCTCATTCGATACCACAGGTCCCTCCTTCTCGCCCCGTGGCACATAGACCCCGCCATCCGAAAGAAATATGAAACCCTTCCCCTGCTTGCCCAGCGGCAACTCATCGACGGTCTTCAGGATGGTGTCCAGTTCCACGTCCAGCGCCACCACTCGAATTGCCTCCCCATCCCGCCAGGCAGCGGAGGCGGTGATCCCTGTCACCTTCCGGGTGAAGAACAGGTAGGGCCGACCCCAGCTGACTTCACCGCTGGACATCTTCGCGACTGCAGACTTGAACCAGGGCCGCCGGCGGGGGTCGTAGCTCAGCGTCTCCTCCCAGCTATCCAGCGACTCACCGGAGGCCCGCCACCGACGCCAGGTTACCCGGCCGCTCTCTCCCGGTTCCCGCTCCCGGCTCAGCCACTGCTGACCATCCCGCATCAGGAAAAACGCCCTGCCCTGGTCGTCCGCAATACTCAAACTGGAGAGCCTTGGCAGATGCGTCAGCGCGGGGATCAGTTGCCGGGTCAGACGGGCCGGATCACCCAGCTTCAGTTCCTCTGCACGCCCCTGATCTCGCAGTATGGCCAGTTGCCGGGCCACAGGGTCCAACAGCCGTTTCACCTCTTCCCGCACCAGGGTGGTCGACTGAGAAAGCCGGCCCTGGGCGAGCTCCTTCCGCACCTGGGAGAGCAACAGATAATTGGCCAGCACCAGGGCCCCCACCGCCAGCAGAACTACCAGTACCAGATCACGAAACAGGTGGAAGCGGACCTGGCCAGGTGAATATTTGAGCAGTGAGAGGAGTTTCATGGGCACGATTATACCGGCAGCCCGATCGCGGAGCATCCGCACAGTGATAAACTTGCTGTTTCGTTCCCATCACCGGGTGATATGCTGAATAACAACGAGCAGGATTCAAGTTAGACCCATGAAGTGCAAGGTGCTGATTATCGAGGATGACCCGGATATCGCCCGACTGGTGCAGATGCCCCTGTACGGGCTTCGGGGCCTCGGCTTCAAAGCAGCTCACTCACCCTGCTGTGGTAGAAGATATGCTGGCCTATCCTGTCCCCCTCAACCAGCAGTTTTTTCCAGTAGGGGTTGACATAAGTGGCGTGGTACCAGAGTGCACCATTGGTCGGATCCTTGGAGAAACCAAAATAGACCGCATAGGCCCGTTCCACCGACTGCTTCCAGGCTTTACGGTCTTTCGGTTCATCTGACCGGCCATCGCACCACCAGGAAAACTGACAGCGATTGCGCCTCACTTCACCCCCCTGATGAACCACCTCGCACACCGTGTCCGGGTATTTCTTGCTGGCAATCCGGTTCATCACGACATGCCCCACTGCCCGCTGGCCCTCTTCCGGCTCACTGCGCGCTTCGAAATAGATGTTCTGGGCCAGGCACTGCACTTCGCTCTTCAGCTGGGACAACTGCTGTATCCCAACCTCACCCATCAACTGCTGCAGAAGCGTCGGCTCTGCTGAAGCATCCGCACTCCGGCCAGGCCGGTAGTTGACCCTTTCGTACTCTGATGTTGCCGCCACCATGGTTTCACCGGGATCCGACAACACCAGGGTTGGAAAAACACCCGCTAAAACAAGGGCTGTGATGCCCATTCGTACGATAAATCGCTTCATCATGGCGTAAACCAGTATCCCATCGCTAATCGGCCACTCTGCTCCGCCATCTGCTGCTTGCAGCCGGGGCTTGAACTCAAGCAGAAATCGTGCCAATCTGACGAATTTCAATAGATTACCGGTAGTTGAATTACTAATATAATCTATTAGTCGAGGTCGAGTGTAAAAAATACTGACATATGAAAATAAGGAAAAACAGGGCCAAGGACCGAGGACCAAGGAAAAGATAGAATCATCTTACCTCAATCCTCGGCCCTGTATTTCCTGGGTCCTTGGCCCTGTTTTTCCTAGGTCCTGCCTCTATTCCAACAACTTGGCATGGGCCGCCGCCAGCCTGGCCACCGGTACCCGGGGGGCGGAGCAGGAGACGTAGTTCAACCCTGCTTTATGGCAGAAGGCGATGGAGCCGGGATGGCCACCGTGCTCACCACAGATACCCACATTCAGGTCGGGACGCTTCTCCCGGCCCCAGCCGATCGCCAGCTGCATCAGTTTACCCACGCCCTTCACGTCCAGTACCTCGAACGGGTTGTCCTGCAGGATACCGTTCTCGTTGTACATGGGCAGGAATTTGTTCTCCGCATCCTCCCGGGAGAAGGAGAAGGTGGCCTGAGTCAGGTCGTTGGTGCCAAAGGAGAAAAAGTCTGCCTCCTCGACCAGGGAATCGGCCCGCATACAGGCGCGTACCACCTCGATCATGGTGCCAAAGCGGAAATTCAGCTTGTGGCCACAGCTCGCCTCGATATCGGCCTGGATCTCGTCCACATAGGCCTTGACGTGCTTCAGCTCCTGAGCGGTACAGACCTGGGGCACCATGATGTGGGGATGCACCTCCAGACCCTTGGCTGCACACTCCGCCGTTGCCTCCAGCACTGCCCGGATCTGCATCTTGTAGATCTCCGGAAAGGTGATGCCCAGACGTACCCCACGGTGACCCAGCATCGGGTTGGTCTCATACAGGGCCCGCACCTTACGCAGCATGGTCTCCTTCTTGGCGATCGCCTCCTCCACCAGATGGGCGTCCACCAGGTGGCGCATGGAATCCGCCTCGGCCCGGGTCGCTTCACCTGCCTCATGCAGCAGGGTCAGGGTATTGGCCAATACTTCCATACCACGCACTGACTTGCTCAGGTGGTGTAATTTCTCCAGGTCATCCTGCAGCTGCTGTTCCGCTGGCAGAAACTCGTGAATCGGGGGATCCAGCAGACGGATGGTCACCGGCCGCGGCGCCATCGCCTCGAACAGCGCCTTGAAGTCGGCCCGCTGCATCGGCAGCAGCTTGTCCAGCGCCGCCTGGCGCTGGGCCTCATCCTCGGCCACGATCATCTCGATCACCACCGGCAGCCGATCCACCGTATTGAACATGCGCTCGGTACGGCACAGGCCGATACCCTGGGCACCGTACTTGACTGCACGGACCGCGTCCGGCGGGGTATCGGCATTGGCCAGCACGGCCAGCGTCGCCACCTCGTCCGCCCAGCCCAGCAGGGTATTGAGCTCGGAGGTGAACTCCGGTTCCACCGTCGGGATCTCGCCCAGATAGACGTTGCCGCTGCTGCCATCGATGGTGATGACACTGCCCTCTTTGATAATCGAGTCACCCACATAGGCCTCCCGCCGCATCACGTCCACCTGGATGCCCTCGGCACCGGCCACGCAGGGTTTGCCCATACCGCGGGCCACCACGGCTGCATGGGAGGTCTTGCCACCCCGGCTGGTGAGGATACCCTCTGCGGCAAAAAAGCCGTGGATATCTTCCGGTTTGGTCTCTTCCCGTAACAGGATCACCTTGTGACCGCCGCTCTTGCCCAGCTCCTCGGCCCGGTCGGCATCAAACACCGCCTCTCCGAAAGCGGCACCCGGCGAGGCCGGCAGCCCCTGGGCCAGAGGTTTGGCTCGAAAGCCGGGGTCGAGACGGGGGTAAAGCATCTGCTCCAGCATATCCGGCTGAATCCGCAGCAACGCCTCCTCCCGGCTGATCAACCCCTCCTTCTCCATCTCCACCGAGGTGCGGACCATAGCGATGGCATTCATCTTACCGTTGCGGGTCTGCAGACAGTAGAGGATGCCCCGTTCGATGGTGAACTCGAAGTCCTGCACCTCACGGTAGTGCTGTTCCAGTTTCTGTCGCAACTGTTCAAGCTGACGGGCCATCTCCGGCATCTCCGTCGCCATCCGATCGATGGGCTTGGGGGTGCGGATACCCGCTACCACGTCCTCACCCTGGGCATTCACCAGGTACTCGCCGTACAGCTTGTTCTCGCCGGTACCCGGGTTGCGGGTGAAGCCCACGCCGGTGGCAGAGTCGTCACCCCGATTACCGAACACCATGGTGCAGACATTAACCGCTGTGCCATTGGCCATGTCGGGCGTGATATTGAACTCCCGACGATAATCCACGGCCCGCTTGCCCGACCATGAACCAAACACCGCCTTGATGGCGATCTCCAATTGCTGGTAGGGGTCTTCCGGGAAAGGACGGCCGGTGTGATCCTCAACCACTCGCAGAAAACGCTCGCTGATCTCCTTCAGGCCATCCGCCGACAGGCCCACATCCTCGGTGACATGGGCCTGCTGCTTGACCGCGTCGAACTCCAGGTCGAACAGTTCGTCCGGAATCCCCTGCGCGACCTTGCCAAACAGCTGGATGAAACGGCGATAGGCGTCGTAACCGAAGCGCGGGTCTCCGGTCTGCTCGATCTCCCCCTGCAGGGTCTCGGCGTTGAGCCCCAGGTTGAGGATGGTATCCATCATGCCCGGCATGGACATGGCGGAACCGCTGCGCACGGAGACCAGCAGCGGGTTGCCGCTGTCACCGAACCCCTTGCCGGTGGCCTGCTCCACCGCACGCATCTGCTCCCGTACCTGATCCATGATCCCCGGTGCGAGCTCATCACCGTCGGACGCCAGGTACTCCAGGCAGGCCTCGGTGGTGATTACGAATCCCGGGGGCACATTGAGCCCGATCTGGGTCATCTCGCAGAGATTGGCTCCCTTGCCGCCGAGAAGTTTCTTGTTCTTTCCGTCGCCCTCTGAAAAATTGAAGACCCACTTAGAATTGCTGGACATAATTTTTTACTGCTCCTTATAATCTTTGGCTGGAATTGATCATCGCCCGCAGACACTTCTGCGCGCCGGAATTCGGTATAATGCGGGGTTCCTGAGTCTGCATTCGGGGTTTATCCGATGGCCCCCGCGAATCCAGTCTGAATGTTAAGCGACCCATTTTACCTCATTATTACGGCGACTGATGGAAAAAACATACGAACCGCACAGCCTGGAGCAGCGCTGGTACCAGACCTGGGAACAGCGGGGCTGCTTCGCCCCCGCCGAAGATGCGAGCAGGGACAACCCCTACTGCATCATGATCCCTCCGCCCAACGTCACCGGCAGGCTGCACATGGGCCACGCCTTTCAGGACACCATCATGGATGCCCTGATCCGCTACCATCGGATGCGCGGTGACAAGACCCTGTGGCAGGCCGGCTCCGACCACGCCGGCATCGCCACTCAGATGGTGGTGGAGCGCTTGCTGGAGCGGGAGGGCAAGGGCCGCCATGACCTGGGGCGTGAGCGATTCATCGAACGGGTGTGGGAGTGGAAGCAGCAGTCGGGCAACACCATCACCCGACAGCTGCGCCGCATGGGGGCCTCTCTGGACTGGGAGCAGGAGCGCTTCACCATGGACGAGGGACTCTCCGAGGCAGTCAAGGAGGTGTTCGTCCGGCTCTACGAAGAGGGTCTGATCTACCGGGGCAAACGACTGGTCAACTGGGACCCGGTGCTGCACACAGCGGTGTCCGACCTGGAGGTGCTCTCCGGGGAGGAGAGCGGACACATGTGGCACATGCGCTACCCTCTGAGCAACGGCCAGGGCCACCTGATCGTCGCCACCACCCGCCCGGAGACCCTGATCGGCGACTGCGCGGTCGCCGTGCACCCGGGGGACGAGCGCTATAAGCACCTGCTGGGTGAGCTGGTCGAGCTGCCGCTCACCGGCCGCCGCATCCCCATCATCGCCGACGAACACGTAGACCCCGAGTTCGGTACCGGCTGCGTCAAGATCACCCCGGCCCACGACTTCAACGACTACCAGGTGTGGCAGCGCCACCGGGACGAAAAGGCGATCTCGGAACAGCCCCACGGCGGTCTGATCAACATCTTCACCGTGGACGCTTCCCTGCGTGACAACGAAGAGGAGGAGGATGGGCTGATCCCGCAGCAATACGTGGGACTGGACCGTTACCAGGCCCGCAAACGGATGGTCGCTGATCTGGACGCAGCCGAGCTGCTGGAGAAGATCGAGGCCCACAAGCTGATGGTGCCCCGGGGCGACCGCTCCGGCAGCGTGATCGAACCCTTCCTCACCGATCAGTGGTACGTGAAGGTCAAGCCCCTGGCCCGGCCCGCCATCGAGGCGGTGGAAAACGGCCGCATCCGCTTCGTACCCGACAACTGGAAGAACACTTACTTCGAGTGGATGCGCAACATCGAGGACTGGTGCATCAGCCGCCAGATCTGGTGGGGCCACCGGATCCCCGCCTGGTACGACGACGCGGGTAACGTGTACGTGGGCCGTGACGAGGCGGAGGTGCGGGAGCAGCACGGGCTGGCCCCGGACTACCCCCTGCGCCAGGACGAGGATGTGCTGGATACCTGGTTCAGCTCCGCCCTCTGGCCCTTCTCCACCCTGGGCTGGCCCGAGCAGACCGAACGGCTGGCCACCTTCTATCCCACCAGCGTGCTGGTGACCGGCTTCGACATCATCTTCTTCTGGGTCGCCCGCATGATCATGATGGGGCTGAAATTCATGGGTGACGTCCCGTTCCGGGAGATTTACATCCATGGGCTGGTGCGCGACTCTCACGGGGAGAAGATGTCCAAATCCAAGGGCAACGTGCTGGACCCCATCGACCTGATCGACGGCATCGAGCTGGAGCCTCTGGTGGAGAAACGCACCAGCGGCATGATGCAGCCCCAGCTGGCGAAGCGGATCGAACGGCAGACCCGCGAGGACTTCCCGGACGGCATCCCTTCCTTCGGCACCGACGCCCTGCGCTTCACCTTTGCCGCGCTCGCCACCACCGGACGTGACATCAAGTTCGACCTGGGGCGGATCGAGGGCTACCGCAACTTCTGCAACAAACTGTGGAACGCGGCCCGTTTCGTACTGATGAACACGGAAGGCCAGGACTGTGCCGCACAGGGAAGTGCAAATGCCGCGGGAGGCAGGACGCCGGAAGCGGCCGGTAGCGAGGGAGGCGAGATCGAGCTGAGCATGGCAGACCGCTGGATCGTCTCCCGCCTGCAAAGCACCGAACAGGCGGTGTCCAACGCCATCGAGAGCTATCGTCTCGACCAGGCGGCGAAGGCGATCTACGAGTTCACCTGGAACGAGTACTGTGACTGGTATCTGGAGCTGTGCAAGCCGGTACTGAACGACGACAGCGCCTCCGATGCCGCCCGGCGGGGCACCCGCCGCACCCTGGTACGGGTGCTGGAGACGCTGCTGCGGCTGGCCCACCCCATCATGCCCTTCATCACCGAGGAGATCTGGCAGCAGGTCGCCCCGCTAGCCGGAAAGTCCGGCGACGTACAAAGAAATACAAGTGCCGCAGAAGGCACGACTGCACGAATGCAGGAGGTAGAGCGAAACAGGAAGCCCGGGCCGAGGATGCCGGGAGCGACCGAGACCATCATGCTGCAGCCCTACCCCGCCAGCGACGGGCGCCTCATCGACCCGGAAGCGGAGGCGGAGATGGAGTGGGTGATGCAGTTCATCCTGGGCGTGCGTCGCATCAAGGGCGAAATGAACATCGCCCCTGGCAAACCCCTCCCGGTGCTGCTGCAGAACAGCTCGGCCCGGGACCGGGCGTGGCTGGAGAAGAACCGGCACTACCTCGATTTCCTGGCTCGGCTGGAATCGGTCACCCTGCTGGATGACACGGACGAGGCCCCTGAGTCGGCCACTGCCCTGGTGGGCGAGATGAAGCTGCTGATCCCGATGGCCGGTCTGATCGACAAGGCGGCGGAGCTGACCCGGCTGGAGAAAGAGATTGGCAAGATCGAAGCCGATGTCGAGCGGATCGAAAACAAGCTCGCCAACCCCAACTTCGTGGAGCGGGCCCCGGCGACCGTGGTCGACAAGGAGCGCCACAAGCTGGCGGATCAGCTGTCGGCGCTGACCAAGCTGCGGGAGCAGCTGGAGAAGATCCGGCAACTATAGCAATATTTTTCGCTTCCCACGCGAGGCGCTGGTACAAGTCACGGAAAAATAAGACATTTCGCCGCGGATTAACGCGGATTACACAGATGAAAGTTTATAGACCCAAAGGCGAGGCACAATTGCTCAACGAGTTGAAGGCTACTGGGGTAACTTTTCAATAACTCTGTGAAAATGGGTAGGGTGGATCAAGGAGCGTAGCGACGGATTCACCAACTGTGCGGGTTTTGGTGGATCCGCTAAGCTTGATCCACCCTACATTTTTGTGGTTTGCATGGATTTTTACCTACTGGGACGAATATCGGGCTGCTAATCAACATCGGCACCCAGAAAGTAGCGTTCCCGGAAAGAGGCTTGTGTTATCAAAACAATCCGTGTTTCATCCGCGTTAATCCGCGGCTGCTTTTGTGTCTGTGAACGCACACAGTAATACCTAGATCCTGCAAGTGCTCGCACACACATAGCACGCTCACTTGCAGGATCTAGGTGTAATAGTTACCTGATTTTTCAGTTTTTCTTTGCGCCTCTGCGCCTTTGCGCGAGAAATGCCTTTGTTTTTTTAATCCTGATATAGAGGAATCGCCAGCAATGAAAATAACCCGGCTGGAAGCCTGTGAGACCGTTCCAATCACGATGGAGGGGGTGGTGGGTGCTACCAAGCAGGTGCCGATCGGCAAGGTCGACGGCGCCCCCAACTTCTCCATCCGGGTCTTTACCCTGGAGCCCGGTGGGCACACCCCACACCACCAACACCAGACCGAGCATCTCAACTATATCCTGGAGGGAAAGGGCGAAGTGCTGGAGGGCGAGCAACCACGGCCCGTCGGCAAGGGTGACTTCGTGCTGGTCAAACCCAACGAGCGGCACCAGTACCGCAACACCGGCAACACTCCGCTGGTGTTCATGTGCATGGTCCCGAGCGAATACGAGTAAGGGCTCGCGCCAAAATGCGTTTACATTTATGGGTGTCGAGATGATAGATCGGCGACCAGAAATGTGAAATCATTTTGAAGCGAGCCCTAAGAGGCTTGAGATCCACCTGACCGGCCCCATATTCGATAGCAGACCGCTAACCGGCGTGCAGGTGCGTACCCTGGCAAAAGCAATACTCAAATCTTCAATTCTAGAGGGAAAGCAGTTATGCCCACATACGACTATTTCTGTGAGGCCAACGACCGCAAGGTAGAGGTCAGCCACAAGATGAGTGAAAACCTCACCAACTGGGGTGAACTCTGCGAGCGGGCCGGCCAGGAACTCGGCGACACAGCGGCAGACACTCCGGTCAAACGCCTCGCCACCGGCGGCAACATCATCAACAGTTCCAGCCGCAACGAGCCCGCTCCCGCCTGCGCTACCGGCGCCTGCTGCCCCGGCGGCATGTGCGGCCTCCCCGAGTAACGCCTCGAGCCAGACCTCCACGGCCTTTTTTTGGTCCCCTCTCCCCCCAGGGAGAGGGGTGTTTTACAAGAACCCCCAAGGGCTTTAAAGAAAGGAGAGACCGCTCTGCAACAGCTCCATGGCCTGGGTTCCGCCTTCACCCTGAACGTAGTCCAAGGCGACTTCCGCAAACTTCCCGACCATATCGGGAGAGAGTCCCAGACCTTTGAAAGTGTCCGTCAGCTGAGCGGCCTGGCCTAGACCCGAGCCACCACCCAGGGCAGACGATGCTGCGCCCATCAGTCCGCCGGCGGAACCACCCGCGTCCCCAGCCAGTCCTGCCAGACCCGGTACCATGGAGAGCATTTCTCCGTACTTGGAGCCGCCCATATTCTCTTTTGCGGTACCCAGCAGTGCACCCATGCCGCCGGAAGCCTGCTCCTCACTCACGCCCAGCTGACCGGTAGCGGCACCAAGCAACCCACCCAGATCGACCGACTGGGAAACCACCGGAGCGGCCAGTAACACAAGCAACATCAGAAAGCCCATAGCGTATTTATTCATCACGTTTCAGTTCCCTTGTTTCAATTTTTGATAGATATCCAGTCTCGACACCGTAAGGTCTATCCGTGGTTTTCACGGCAGCGCCCAGCCTGAGCTGTTGCCATAAAATATCGGACTATTTCAGATATGAGAATAGTTCTCAGTTGTCACCGGGCCCCTGTTTTACTGTTTTAAGCAAGCAGGTGCTTGAGCTTCTTCGTCGACAGGGCACCCAGCAGCACCTTCTCGATCTTTCCATCCAGGACCAGGACGGTGGTGGGGGTGGCGCGGACGTTGTATCTCCGGGCGCTCTCCAGATCCCGGGATATATCCACACTGATGGCAGGCTCACCCTGCCGCGCCATCTCCTCGATGACCGGCGTCATGCTGCGGCAGGAACGGCAGCGGGGGCTGTAGAAGTAGATCAGCTCCCTGCCCTGCTCCGGCACGGCTGAGTCTCCCACTTCCGGCGCCTGTCGACCGACCATCCTTTTGGATTGCAGAATGATGTTCAGCTGAAACAGGACGATGGCCCCCACCACTACCAGCACCACTATGCCTATCCAGGACATCCGCTCCTCCTTTGCCCCATGACGAACTATATGCAGCTATTATATCCTAGGATATACTTTTCCGTCCCGATACCCTCACCAACCCCCGTTTCCCCATGCAGCAGCAGACGCACCAGTATCGGAAAATTATTCAACACCCCTTTCGTTTCCTGGCGCAGGTGGCCACAGGATTCCGTGCCAACCAGGGACTGTTGCTCTCCGGTGCCGTTGCCTACTACGCCCTGCTTTCCATCGTCCCGCTGATCATCCTGATCCTGCTGGCGCTCTCCCACGTGGTGGACGAACAACTGCTGCTGCAGACCTTGCAGGAACACATCGAAGTGGTGGTCCCGGCCCATGCCGATGTCGTGGTCAATCAGATCGCTCTGTTCCTGGAGCACCGGCACGTGGTCAGCTGGATCCTGATCACCGTACTGCTCTTCTTCAGCTCCATGGCATTCACCGTGCTGGAGAACGCCATGTCCTTCATTTTCCACCACCGGGTCAGCATAAAGCGCCGCCACTTCATGCTCTCGGCCATCCTGCCCTACATCTATATCGTCGCCCTGGGTCTCGGTTTTCTGATCATGACCCTGATATCGGCGGCACTCGACACCCTGGGCAGCCACGACCTGGTACTGCTCGGCTACCACTGGCCGCTGATCGGGGCATCCAAATTGCTGCTCTATCTGATCGGGCTGGGCGGTCAGGTGCTGATCCTGAGCTCCTTCTACCTGGTGATGCCCGCCCGCAAGCTCTCTCTGCGCCACGCGCTGGTGGGCGGCATCACCGCGGCCATCCTGTGGGAGGGCACCCGCCACCTGCTGGTCTGGTACTTCTCCTCCCTCTCCTTCGTCGGCGTGGTCTACGGTTCACTCGCTACCACCATCGTCGCCCTGCTCAGCCTGGAGGCGGCCGCCATGATCCTGCTGCTCGGGGCGCAGGTGATCGCGGAGTATGAGCGCTTCGGGCTGGATGTGGCGGAAGAGGATGGGAACATCCATACCTGACAGGCTGACACCAGTCACCGGCCGAGCGGATGGCCTGGCGCATTTCCTCTCGACTTGCAGCTACTTGATGCAAGAGAAAGTAACTTCTCAATAACCCGAGGCAAACGGGTAGGGTGGATCAAGGAGCGCAGCGACGGATCCACCAACGCTCCGTAGCCTGATGTATCCGCTCCGCTTGATACACCCTACATTTTAGATTCTTGCCTGAACTTATTGAGAAGTTACAAGAGAAACACCAGCCGCGGATTGACGCAGATTAAACGCAGATGACATGCTGACCACGAGCGAATCCGTGTTTCATCCGCGTCAATCCGCGGCAACGAATGGTTTCTCCAGCAGAGGATGCCTGCCGCTTTCACACGAACGCCGGAACGATAGAGCCTTTTCAAACACCACCGGAAAAGCCGGTTCTTCTTACCTCAGTTTCCGCTATCCGGCTCTCCCGAATGTTGCAGAATCGCCTGCCGGACCCGATCTCTGAGTTTCACCACCTCCGACCACTCCGCGGAAGGGGCCGTTACCGGGCCGGCTACCGAGATGCGCACCTTGCCCCGCCGGGGCATCCAGGATTCCGACCGCAACAGGCTGCGGGTCCCCTGCAGCGCCACCGGCACCACCGGCACACCAGCTTCGGCAGCCACCATGAACGCCCCCATGCGAAACGGCAGCAGCCCCGGCATCCGAGCGAAAGTCCCCTCTGGAAAGAACAGCAGGTTGTCACCCTGCTGAACCCGGTCCGTGATGCGACGGCTGTCCGCCAGCCCTCGCCGGGCATCGAAACGCTCGACAAACTCACAGCCGATACGGCTGAGAAAGAGACGGGGAATGAACTGCTCTTTCAATTCCATCTTGGCGACGAACACGAACCGGACCGGTAGCACCGCAACCAGCAGGATGCCGTCCAGGTAGCTGGCATGGTTGGCGGCCAAAACGAAGGGGCGGTCACGGATAAGCTGCTCGAGCCCATCGGTCTCGAGCCTTATCCCCAGGAGACGGGTCAGCAGGCGGGCGCCGCCCCGCATGACGCTCCAGCGGGCCTTCATCCAGGGCAACAGAACCACCAGCGACCAGACTGGAACGGCAAACAGGAGAAACAGGCTCCAGGCATAGCCAGCGTAGGCCAGTTCCGTTGCCGTTGTCGATGCTCGGCGCAACTGGGGCAGCAGGCCGGTGAAGGCCAGCCTGAGGAACTGTAACCAGACCTGACGCCGCCCGTGGCGTGCCATGCCCTGCGCGTAGATCTCCCGGCTGGCGGCACGACGAATCTTGCCACTGGATGTCTTCGGCACCGTCCGTGGTGGTGCCAGCACCAGATCGTCCAGAGGCATACCCAGCAGATCAGTCACCACCGCCTCTATCTGTTCCCGCAGTTGCTGCAGGAGTGCCGGATCCTGCTCCCGGGTCTCTGCCAGCAGCACGATGCGCTCGGTTCCGGTGGCCGGGTCCCGGCTCCCGAACAACGCCACACACCCCTTGCGTACCCCGGGCACCTCCCCCACCACCTGTTCCACCTCCTCGGGATAGATGTTCCGGCCGGCCTTGATGATGATATCCTTGGCCCGCCCGGTGAGGTAGAGGTCACCACCCGCTGTATAGGCCAGATCGCCGGTGTCGAGCCACGCTCCCTGCAGCAGCTTCCGGGTCGCCTCCGGATTGTGGAGATACCCCCGGGTAGCGGATGGTCCACGGAACTGGAGATGTCCCTCCCGCCGCTCCGGCAACTCCCGGCCACCGGTATCGACGATGCGCAGCTGATGTCCCCCCAGGGGGCGGCCGCAAGCCACGAACTCCAGCGCGTTCTCTTCATCCTCCCCGGCCGGTACCGCCCGCCCGGTGCGGGTCAGGGCATCGCGGCGAACCCGGTCTATCAATGGTCCCCTGCCCAAGGGCGGAAACGTCAGCCCGACCGAGTTCTCCGCCAGCCCGTAGACCGGGGTCATTGCCTCCGGCCGGAACCCGCAGGCAGAGAAGCGTTTGGCAAAACGGCGGATGGTCTGGGGGCTCACCGCTTCTGCACCGTTGAAGGCAAGGCGCCAGCTGCTCAGATCGAGTCCCTCGATCGCCGCATCGGGGATCCTGCTGATACAGAGTTCGTAGCCGAAATTGGGGGAGGCGGAGAGGGTGCCGCGAAAGCGATGCATCGCCCACAGCCAGCGCTGGGGCCGGGCCAGAAAGGTCAATGGCGACATGATCACCAACGGGCAGGCAAAATAGAGGCTGCCGAACCAGGCACCGATCAACCCCATGTCGTGATAGAGGGGCAGCCAGCTGATGAAGCGGTCACTGGAGTCGACCTCGAGCGCCGCACCCATCGCCCGCACATTGGCCAGCAGATTGGCGTGGCTCAACTGGACCCCCTTCGGGTTACCCGTACTGCCGGAGGTATACTGCAGAAATGCCAGGTCGCCGCCCCTGGACGGATGCCGCCGCAAGGTGGCAGCGGGTTCCGACCGCCGGTCCACACATAGAATATGCCGCACCCCCTCCAGCTGGGCCAAGAGCAGCTGGGCCACCGGCCGCGCCTCCGGCACCGTAATCAGGATACCAGCCCCGGCATTGGCCAGGATACGGGCGTGGCGCCGCAGGTGGTCCTCGATCTGTGACAACCGCGCCGGCGGATAGATGGGTACCGGCACACCACCTGCCAGCAATACTCCGAAGAAGCTGTAGAAGTAATCGGCCCCGGTAGGGAGCATCAGAGCCACGGTCCCGCCGGGCTGAAGATCGTGTTCCTGCAGCCAGATCGCCACCTCCCCTGCCCGCTGCAGCAGCGCCTGGTAAGTGATCACCTCAGGGGCTTCGTGTTCCCGGTAGAGATAGATGTGGGGACGATCCGGGTGAGCCTCCACGTGCCATTCCAGCACCTCGGGCAGGGTTACCGCCCGATCCGGAACTGCCTCCACCTGTTCGAGGATAGGGGCTTCGATCTCCTGACCGGACACCGAGTCGAGTGACCACTCCCCTTCGGATTCGAGCAGCGCATTCAGCAACTCCCTGGGGGACTCCGCTGACGCCAGCAGCGATTCTGGCAGCGAGACACCAAATATCTGCTCCAGGCGGACCAGCAGCTCCATGCGCCCCAGGCTGTCGAACCCCAGATCCCGGTCGAACACCGAGTCCAGCGTGACCACCCGTTGAGCCCGGCGGCCGGGATGGGTCTCTTCCACCAGTTCAGAGATCACCCCCAGCAGCTGGCCGGCAATGTGCCTCTCTCGCTCTTTCGCACTTTGCCGAGACACTCGGGGATACCTCGTCCTCTTCTCCACCGGAAATAACCCTTTTCATCTAGCTGCGTTGCAACATCTTGAATATGGGATCCTGGTTTCCGAGCAGCCCCATGAACAGCTCTCCCAATTCATGATGTAGATGCCTGCTTCAGGAACATCTCTGGTTGTGAGGTCCGCCAGGTGGACGGAGGGAAGGAATCGCTTCAAACCAGGTAGGAAATCTAGTTCCCGCAGGGTCGCAAGTCAAGCATATCACCTAGATCCTGCAAGTAGTCGTGCATACAGAGTGCAAGCTATTGTTTCGTAGAGCGAATGAAAAATCGAGTGGAATCCTTATTGTGATTTCCGAGATTTTTCATATCGCTATACGGAACAAGAGGTTGTGCTATGTGTGTGTGAATACTTGCAGGATCTAGGTATCAGTGTTAGGAGTCGTCACCGATGCGATTCAGCACCAGCGATGCCGCCAGTAGCCCGAAGCTGGCGGTGACCGTCGTCACCGATCCGAAGCCGCCGCAGTTGAGACCCGTACCGCCCGGGGCCGGTTTACCCTGGCAGACGCCACCGTCGGCCACCGGGTAGCGGGACTGTTCGCCGGAATAGACGCAGGGGACCTCGAACAGTTGCTTCGGGTTGCGGGGAAAACCGTACTCCTTGCGCAGCAGCTTGCGGGTGTGGGAGAGCAGCGGATCATGCTCTGTGCGACTCAGATCCGCCACCCGTATCCGGGTTGGGTCGACCCGCCCGCCGGCCCCTCCCACCGTGACCAGCCGCTGTTTGCGGCGCCGGCAGTGGGCGATCAGCGCCGCCTTGGCACGAAAGGTGTCGATGCAGTCCACTACCTGCTCGAACTCCCCGTGGATCAGTCGCTCCAGGTTCCCCTGCTCCACGAACTCCTCCACCGGCTCCACCCGGCAGGCCGGGTTGATGGCCAGGATGCGCTCCGCCATGGCCACCACCTTGGGGCGGCCCAGCTGCCCCTCCAGTGCATGGATCTGGCGGTTGACGTTGGACTCCGCCAAGTGATCCAAGTCGATCAGGGTCAGCCGCCCGACTGCACTGCGGGCCAGCGCCTCCGCCACCCAGGAGCCGACCCCCCCGACCCCCACCACGCAAACGTGGGCCACCTTCAAACGCTCCAGGCCCTGCGTCCCGTAGAGCCGGGCGATACCGCCAAAGCGGCGCCCGTGGTCCATCTCGTCGATCTCTGACACTTCTACTCCTCTGCTCGATGGTTTCCGTGTATATTGCTCTTCATGGCTCTTTAGGAACACTGGCAAACCCGGTAAAGGAACCATTATGAAACGAGTCGGTGCCCACGTCAGCGCCAGCGGCGGGGTGGAGAACGCCCCCCTCAACGCGGAGAAGATCGGTGCCCGGGCCTTCGCCTTGTTCACCAAGAACCAGCGGCAGTGGCGGGCAAAGCCCCTTAGCCAGGGGTGCATCACCGGCTTCAAGGCGAACCTGAAAAAGGTGGGCATCGCCCCCGAGCACGTACTGCCCCACGACAGCTACCTGATCAACCTGGGGCACCCAGACCCCGTGGCGCTGCAGAAATCACGGGGCGCCTTCCTGGACGAGATGCAACGCTGCGAGCAGCTGGGTTTGCAGATGCTCAACTTTCATCCGGGCAGCCACCTGAAAAAGATCTCAGAGACGGAGAGCCTGGCCATCGTCGCCGACTCCATCAACCAGACCCTGGATCGGACCAACGGGGTGGCCGCCGTGATCGAGAACACCGCCGGCCAGGGCACCAACCTGGGCTACCGCTTCGAGCACCTGAGGGCCATCATCGACCAGGTGGAAGAGAAGTCGCGGGTCGGCGTCTGCCTCGATACCTGTCACACTTTCACCGCCGGTTACGACCTGCGCACCGAAGCGACCTGCGACACCACCTTTCAAGCGTTCGACGACGTCGTAGGGTTCGAGTACCTGCGCGGGATGCACCTCAACGACTCCAAGCCGGACCTGGGCTCCCGGGTGGATCGCCACGAGAGCCTCGGCAAGGGCAAACTGGGGTGGACCGTGTTCCGCTACATCATGAACGACGATCGCTTCGAAGAGATTCCCCTGATCCTGGAGACGGTTGACGACACCCTCTGGGCGGAGGAGATACGCCAGCTCTACGCCCTGGTCGAAACCGGCTGAACCGTGCCATGGACTCCACCCCCATGGAACCCCCCGACGAAAGCCACGGCTTCCATACCGCCCATGCCCGGTTCCTGATCGACAGTTACCACCATTGGACCGGCCTGGAACTGATCACCACCGCTGCCGGTCCGGTGGAGACAGCGCGTCGTCTTTACCTGGCGCCGTTTGCCCTGGTCTCACACGGCACAGGCTTAGATCCCCCGTTCAACTATGGGAACGAGACTGCGCTGAGGCTGTTCGAGATGTCCTGGGACCGGTTCACACGTACCCCCTCCCGGCAGTCCGCCGAGCTATCCGACCAGAGACTGCGGGCCGAGCTGATGACCCGGGTCATCCGCGACGGATTCATGCAGGGCTACAGCGGTATCCGGGTCTCCTCCAGTGGACGCAGGTTCCGCATCGACGATGCTGTAATCTGGAATCTCCTGGATGAAACCGGGAGCTACTGTGGTCAGGCGGCATACCTCAGCCACTGGCAATTCCTGTAACCGGGGTTGGCTGCGTTGCTACTCCGGAAATAATGGTTGAACTTTTCCCTGTAACAGCTATACTCCCGCGCTGCTGAACCAGATGGCTCTCCAAAGCCTCTGCGTCTTACTGCGGAGCGGTAGTTCAGTTGGTTAGAATACCGGCCTGTCACGCCGGGGGTCGCGGGTTCGAGTCCCGTCCGCTCCGCCATCTCCCCCCCTTTCTAGGAGCCTGTTACCGGCCGATCCCCTTGCGCACGTAGACATCGTAGCGGGTATTCGGGCTTTCGATTGACATGGTTGGGGAAGCGTCCCCCAGGTACCCGGCCTGCGTCGGGCGCTTCACCACCACCCGATAGCCGGCACGGCCCCGGGCCGCCTGCAGCAGCGCTTCGCTGTCCGGGTCGTCGCCCACCAGCGCTCGGAACAGGCTCATCTCCTTCTTCACCCGGGCCGATTTCCTGCGGTGCGGGTACATAGGGTCGAGATAGACCACATCCGGCGCATCCCGTTCCGACAACCGTTCCAGATAACGGATGGCATCCGCGTGGCGCACGATCATACGCTGCGCAATCGCCCGGAGTTCCGGATCCTCCGCCGCCCGCGCCCGCCGCACCCCGTCCTCCAGCAGCGCCCAGATTACCGGAGAGCGCTCCAGCAGGGTCAGCTCACACCCCAGGGCGGCCAGCACGAAACCATCTCTGCCCATTCCCGCCGTCGCATCCAGCACCCGGGGACGCCAGCCCCGTTTCAAACCCGCTGCCCGGGCCAGCGGCTGACTCACCCCGCCCCCGAAACGGCGCCGGTGGGCGGCACGGCCGGCAGTGAAATCCACGTAGACCGACCCGGTGGCACCCGGACCCTGCGGCCGCAACTCCAGCCGTTCGCGGGTGACCAGCAGCAGCAAACCACAGCTGCAGTCTGCTGCCGGGACAAGCGGCAGTTTCAGAATCTCCGCGAGATGCGAGGCCATCCCGGATTCTCGTTCAGACTCGGCGGCAACGATGGTACCACCCCCGTTTCCTGCCGGAAAAAGAGTCTGCGTGTCCATGTTTTCGACTGCAGTCATACGGTGCCCGCGCGCTCCACCGTTACGCCTGGCTGGCGCTGCCATTTGAGTTTCTTCTCGTCGTAGACCGGAAAGGAGGGTATTTTAGGCTACGGTATACCGAATTCTCAAGTAAGCGGCATCCTTGGTGCCTATGGTAGGAACATGGGGCGCAATCCAATCCGGTTTCAGAAACAAGGGATCGACCACATGAAGGCGATCCTCATACATCATGTTACACTACATTATATTTTATGATGGAGTTACTCTATGCATCGTACACAGATCCAACTCGAAGAGCGTCAGTACCGCTACCTTTCCATCCGGTCCGGCAAGACCGGCAAGAGCCTCAGTGCGCAGATTCGTGAAATGATAGAAGAGCAAATGCTGGCCCGGCCCGATCCGGACGATCCACTGTGGGACATCGTTGGGATGTCGGAAGGCGACGATGCGCCCGTAGCCCGGGAGCATGATCAATACTTGTACGGAGAGCCCCGGTGAAACGAGTCTTCATCGATACCAGCGGCTGGTTCGCCGCGGCATCCCGGAGAGACTATGATCATCCGGCGGTCAAGCAATACCTGAAAGAGAGCACACCACCACTGCTGACGACCGACTATGTGGCCGACGAATCGGCGACCCTGTTTCTTTCGCGTCTTGGACATGCTGCCGCGGTACGCTTTCTGGACTCCCTCCAGGCCAGTCCCCGTATTGAATTGATCTATTTGAAGCAGCAATCCATCGAGGCGGCAATGCGGCTGTTCCGTGAACGTCCGGACAAGGGCTGGAGCCTCACGGACTGCACATCGTTCGTTATCATGAAAGAGCTGGGGCTGGATACCGCATTGGCTTTGGATGACCACTTCCGTCAAGCGGGGTTTATCACCGTACCGACGTAACCGCCCCCGACAAGGTCGGCACCTGCGACGTTGATTTCCACCCTTAGGTCCGTTACCGCTACGTCCCTGTAGCACTACTCGAGAAGATTCCAACCATATCAATTAAGATCTGACTGTGGAGAGATGCTATGAGCGACAATAACAATCAACCGGGAAAGATTCGGCGTATAGCCCGCGGAATAGCGCCGGGGCTTGGGACCTTTGCACGCTATGACCGAGCCTGGTTGCGCCCTGACCTGGGCGCAGGCCTGTCCGTGGCGGCCATTGCACTGCCTGTCGGTATAGCCTATTCAGACCTCGCGGGCGTTCCTGCCGTAATCGGCATGTACTCAGCCATCTTCCCGTTGCTGGCTTATGCGCTGTTTGGATCCTCACGCCAGTTGATGACTGGTCCCGACGCCGCGACCTGTATTATGGTGGCGGCAGCTCTCGGGCCACTGGCTGGTGGTGATCCCGACCGGTATCTGGCCCTGATGGTGGTTCTGACCCTGATGACGGGTGTTATGTACATCATGGCCGGTTTTATGCGGCTGGGAATTATCGCCGACTTTCTGTCCCGGCCGATTCTTACCGGCTATCTGAATGGCGTCGCCCTCATCATCATGGCCGGTCAGCTGCAGAAGCTGTTCGGCTATCGTGGTGAGGCGGCTGAGTTTTTCCCCAAGCTGGCTGAATTTGTCGACAAGTTCGATCAAACCCATCTACCGACTCTGATTCTCGGCCTCGGTCTGCTCGCAGGCCTGGTTGTTCTTCGTCGCACGGTACCAAAATTGCCTGTCGCCCTTGTTGTCGTGATCGCCGGGATTGCCGCGGTGATGGTGTTGGGTCTCGATCAGGGTGGCGTCGCAATACTCGGTAGCGTGCCCGCGGGGCTGCCTTCAATGAATTTCAAGCTGTTTGATCTGTCTACGTTCAGCATGCTGATTGCCGATGCGGCCGGCATTGTTCTGGTCAGCTTTACCAGCGGTGTACTGACCGCCAAAAGCTTTGCACGGCGTAATCGCTATGAGATCGACGCTAATCAAGAGCTGTTTGCCTTCGGGGCCTGCAATCTTGCCTCGGGGCTGGCGCAGGGCTTTCCTGTGACCGGAGCGGATTCCCGCACCGCGGTCAACGACGCCATGGGTGGAAAGACCCAATTGGTGGGTCTTGTGGCGGCTGGCTCGATGTTGCTGGTATTGTTCTTTCTGACCGGCCCACTTGCGTATATACCCACCGCGGCACTGGCCGCGGTGATTATGGTGTCCGCTTTCGGCCTGTTCGACTTTTCGGAGTTGCGTAACCTTTATAAAATCAGCCGCCGTGAGTTCCTGCTCTCGGCTGGAACAACACTGGGTGTGCTGATAGTCGGTGTGCTGCCCGGGGTATTGCTTGCCGTCGTCTTGTCCCTTCTATGGCTGCTGTTTGTGGTGTCCCGGCCCCATGACGCCATACTGGGGCGAATGAAGGGCATGAAAGGGTTTCATAACGTCGCGGACTTACCCGAAGCTACCACCATACCGGGGCTTATCCTGTATCGGTTCGATGCGAACCTGGTGTTTTTCAATGCTGATTTCTTCAAGGAGCGCGTGCGTACAGTAATCGCCGCCGCGGATACACCGGTGGAGTGGATCGTAGTAGACGCGAGTTCTATCAATGTCATGGATGCCACCGCGATTCAGAAGATCGATGAACTTCGTGAAGAGCTGACAGACCAGGGAATCGTGTTCGGCTCTGCCCGTGTGAAACCGAGTCTGGAGAGGTATTTCGAAGCTGACTGGGTGAGCAAGCGTCGCGAGCACCACGGGAGGTATGTCTTCCACACCCTCAAAGCCGCCGTGCGTGCCTTTAACAACCGGACAGGGCAGGGGCCGGGCCGGCAGCTGGAATCTTCGCAGGATTGAGATGTTACGCTCCCGCGTGGGAATATATCCGCAGACGCTGTGCGTTGATGAATATGCTGTCCATGATACGAGGGGATTACTGAGCGCTCACCCAGCAGATCCCCGTACTGTTCCGCCAATTCGTTCAGGTTCGCCAGTATCCGGCTCCAGCGCCGGCGGGCTGATCCGATCACCTCACCGGCCGCCGCCTGCTTGGCGGCCAGGATGGCGCTGTTCTGGCCTATTGAATACGGGGCCAGGAAGTCTGAGGCTACAAAACACGCTATCTATACCTAGATCCTGCAAGTGATCGTGCTTACAGAGTGCAAAATATTGATTCGTAGAGCGAATTTGCGACTGAGTGGAATCCTTGTTGTGATTTCCAAGGGAGCAAATATCGCTATACAGATCAAGAGCTTGTGCTATGTTGTAACCGTTCAGTCCCCCTACCGTTTTGAACCCCTCACCCCAACCCTCTCCCTGAGGGAGAGGGGATTTGAGGAGGGGGGACTGAACGGTTACGCTATGTGAGTGTGAGCACTTGCAGGATCTAGGTATTACTCTGAGCCCCACAATCGTGAATCCATTCAACGCTTTTCATAATCCCTTTTGGGGGCGGTTGTTTTTTTCATACGGCTTCGCTGCTGTAACGCACTTACAAATCCATCGCCGCTATTCTAAACTGAGAAAGTGATCATCAGGGTTAGGAATTGGTGCCATGCTTTCACCCGAAGAGTTGCCACACTATGTTTATGCCGATTATCGCTTATGGGAGGGTCGTTGGGAGTTGATTGAAGGCATACCTTATGCAATGACGCCTTCTCCCAATTTTCGTCACCAGAAGATAAGCCAGAAAATAGCCCGACTCCTGGATGAGTCCCTTGATAACTGCAAACATTGCCAAGCTGTTTTGCCGGTGGACTGGAAGGTTTCGGACGATACGGTCCTTCAACCAGACAATATGGTCATCTGTTACCGTCCTTCCGGTGATTTTCTCTTCAAGGCCCCGTCGCTGATCTTTGAAATCCTGTCACCCTCTACATCCGGGAAGGATCGAAAGACGAAATATTCGATCTATGAGCGGGAGGGTGTCGTCTTTTATTGCATTGTCGATCCCGAAAACAGTGTGTCAAAGATCTACCGGCTACGCGATGGCCGCTATATCAAGCAGATGGACGCGACAGATGAGACCTTCGAATTCGACCTGGGCAAGTGCAGTATCGATCTTGATTTTTCACAGATATGGAAGGAGTAATCTTCCATTTGGATTTCCGCAAAACGGGATCACGATATGCATTTAATCTTACTTTCCGCGCCTCTGGTTTGGAGCTTTTCCTTATTTTATCGGCTTCATTTTTTCAGTGTGAAGACCAATAATCACTTTCAGATATATCCATGTACTCCAGTATAGTCTTGTGAGTGTCAGTAAGCTCGTCCTTGAATTCTTCTACGACTTGTTCGTTTTCGATAATCGAATAGGTGGAAACCGGCTCGAAAACGTCGATAATTTTATTCTACAGCGTCAGAATGTGGTTGGATTGGGAGTTAGTACTAGCGATCGGGTACGCAATTTCTAGCAAAAACGGCGAATTGGCGGCCCAATACA
>JAUXBK010000140.1 GCA_030619405.1 Sedimenticola sp.
AACAGAGACCGACAAGTTTAATAATGGGATGTGAGCTGGCTATCGGTATGGCAGGATGCGGCATCCCGGTCGAAACAGGGTTGCGAGCGCATTACCCAAAACACAGGAACAGTGTTATGCATACGAAACTGACGTCAATGAGGTTGATACCCGCTTTTCTCACCCTGCTGTTGCTGGTGGCCTGCGGTACCACGCCCCCGACCCGTTTCTACCTGTTGACGCCGGAAGAGAACGCCCGCGGGAACATGGTGCTCTCTTCGGATATGGTGGTGGGTGTGGGTCCGGTACGTCTGGCAGACTACCTGGGACGACCACAAGTGGTGCGCCGGGAGAGCGGCAACAGGTTGAAGGTAGAGGAGTTCGAACGCTGGGGAGGTTCGCTGGAGACCAACATCGGCTGGGTCGTGGCAGAGAATCTGACACGTATTCTGGGTACTGAGTCGGTGGTCACCTTTCCCTGGGAACGGGCGGTGGTACCCGGGTTTCAGGTAATCATCGATATCCGACGGTTGGATGCAATGCCGAACAGCGAGTCCCGACTCACGGCCTTGTGGCGGATACTCGGAGACGATGGCAGAAAGATTCTGGCCATTCAGCGAGCGGACATCACCCAGAAGGCGGCGGATGCCAGCATCGAGGCGCTGATGGCGGCCCAGAGCCGGGCACTGGCCACGATGAGCGAGCAGATCGCTGCAAAGATTCGGGAACTCAGCACGGACTAAGGCCTAGTACCAAGTACAGCAAATACTAAGTACGAGGTATCAGGGTGTCGGATTACGGCGCGCTCATAAGTATGTGATAACCTGATATATCAGTGAGATGCGCGCCTAATCCAACCTACATTCTGTTCGTAGGGACTTAGTATTTGCTGTACTAGTACCTGTCTTCAACCCCTAAGTGTCTCCAACGGCGGTTTTACCACCAGCGGATAGGTCGCCAGCGTCCCGGCCAGCCCGACCCCGATGCCACTGCCCAGGATGCCGATCGCCCAGAGCCAGGGGTTGAACTGGTACCCGAGCACCAGCAGTTCGGTGGAGATATACCAGCCGATGAGACTGGCGCAGCTGCTGGCCAGCAGGCCGGCCAGTACCCCAAGGGTGACGAATTCGATACTGACTGCCAGCAACAGGGGGCGGCGCCTGAGGCCCAGGGTGCGCAGGATCGCCGACTCCTGACGGCGGTGCTCACGGGTTGCCTGGATACCGGCGTAGAGTACCAGCATGCCGGCACCCAGGGTGAACAGGAAGACGAACTCCACCGCGACTGCGCCCCGGGCGATGATCTCCCGGATCTGCTGCATCAGGGTGCTGACATCGATGATGGTGACGGACGGAAAACGTTGCAGCAGGCCAGCCAGCCGTTTCTCCTCCCCGGGTGGCAGGTAGAAACTGGTGATATAGGTTGCAGGATAGTTCTGCAGCAGCCCGGGCGTACCTATGACGAAGAAGTTGGGGCGGAATGAGTCCCACTGAACGCTCCTCAGGCTGACCACCTGGCCCTTTATGGGAACGCTGGCCAGGGTGAAAGTGAGTCGGTCGCCGAGGTGGATACCCAACTCATCAGCCACTCCCTGTTCCACCGAGAACAGCGGTTGATCGGTCTGGTCCGGGCTCCACCATTGGCCACTGAGGATGCGGTTGTCCGCCTGCAGGCGTTCTGACCAGGAGAGATTGAACTCCCGGCTGGCCAGTCGCCGGGCCCGGTCCGATGCGTAGTCATCGGGTGAAACGGTGTGCGCGTTGATACGGGTCAGTCTGGCCCGCAGCATAGGATGGATACCGCCGTTCTCCAGGCCATGCTGTTGGAGAAACCGGGTGAGTGGCTGCACCTCCCGGGGCTGGATGTTGATCAGGAACTGATTGGGTGCCTGTTCCGGGATGGTGCGCTGCCAGCTGTTCAGCAGATCCACTCTCACCACTGCGAGCAGCAGCAGTGCCAGGATACCGAGTCCGAAACCTGCCAGTTGCAGACTGGTCAGGGCCGGGTTCCTGGCCAGACCCGCCAGTCCGTAACGCCAGACGCTGTCTCCCCGGTGGCGCAGCGGAGTGACCAGACGGATCAGGAGGCGGGCAGCTGCCAGCAGCAGGGTGATGGTCAGCAGGGTCCCGGCCATGACCGCTGTTGCAAGCTTCATATCCCCCGACTGCCATAGCATCAGAAGAGCGATGGCGGCCAGGGCCGACAGGGCTGCCAGCCAGGCGTTGGCCGGCGGGGCGCCCAGGTCGCGGCGCAGAACCCGCAATGGAGGGACTGACCCCAGGCGGAGCATTGAGGGCAGGGTAAAGCCGAAGAGGGTGGCAAAGCCGGTACCGAAACCGATCACGACAGGTGTCATGCCCGGTAGCGGGAGCTCCGGTCCAAACCAGTCACCGATGGCACCGGCCAGCAGAAACTGGGAGAGGTAGCCGAACAGTACCCCGGCCAGGCTGGCCAGGAGGGTGAGCAGGGAGAGTCGAATCAGCAGGGTCTGCAGGATGAACCCACGGCTGCAGCCGAGGCAGCGTAGAATGGCACTGCTGTCGGACTGGCGCTCCACGAAACGTCGGGCGGAAAGGGCAACGGCGGCACTGGCCATCAGTACCGCCGCCAGGGCTGCCAGACCGAGGAACCGGCCGCCCCGGTCCAGGGCGCTCCTCAGCGCCGGTCGGGCATTGCTCATGTGGCTGAGGCTGAGCCCTCCCCTGGGGAGTCGATCCTCGGCCCAGAGACGGTAACGCTCCACCCTCTCCGGCGCACCTGCGACCAGCAGTTGATGATGGACCCGGCTGGCTGGGGTTACCAGTGCGGTCGAGGGGATGTCTTCCAGCGCCATGAGCACCCTGGGGCCGAGCCGGAACAGATTGGCGGCGTCACCGCTGTCGCGGCTGATGATCCGGGAAATGCGAAATTCCCGCTCGCCCAGCGAGAGCCGGTCACCGGTATCGAGGCCCAGTTCCGTCAGCAGCTGGGTACCGACCCAGAGTTCGCCGGGGGAGGGGGTCTGCCGAATACGCTGTTCCGGCAGATCTGGGGCAGCACGTACCCGCAACTCCCCGCGCAGCGGGTATTCCGGACTGACTGCCTTTATCTCCACCAGGCGGGTTCGATCCCCCTGCATCACCACACTTGGGAAGCCCAGCGTGGTCGCTGTCTGAAGGCTCATTTCCCGGGCCTGCCGGGCGAAGCGGTCGGGAATGGCGTCATGGCCGGACAGCACCAGATCGGCTGCCAGTACCTCACTGGCCTGCAGTACCATGGCCTGCTGCACCCGCTCGGTAAAGAACCCCACTGCCGTCACCGCTGCTACTGCCAGCGCGAGTGAGAGGGCGAGCAGGCGCAGCTCCCCGTTGCGCCAGTCGCGGCGAAACATGCGCAGTGCGAAGTGCAGTGTGTTCACGTCAGGGACGACAACCGTCCGTTCTCCAGCAGCAGGCGCCGGTTACAGCGCGCCGCCAGCTGCTGGTCGTGGGTGACCAGCAGCAGGGCGGCCCCGCTCTCTTCCCGCAGGCGGAACAGAAGATCGGAGATGTGGCTGCCGGTGGCCTGGTCCAGGCTGCCGGTGGGCTCGTCGGCAAACAGGATTTCGGGATTGGTGGCAAAGGCCCGGGCGATGGCGACCCGTTGCTGTTCGCCGCCGGAGAGCTGGCTGGGATAGTGCCCCAGTCGCTGTACCAGCCCCACCTGGTCCAGCGCCTCCCTGGCCCCGGCCGCCGGGTCCGGGTGGTGGCTGAGCTCCAGTGGCAGCATGACATTCTCCAGAGCGGTCATGCCAGGCAGCAGCTGAAACGACTGGAATACGAACCCGACCCGACCGGCTCTCAAACCGGCCCGCTGGTCTTCGTCCAGGCTCCCCAGCGACTGGTCGAACAGGCGGATCTCCCCGGCCGTGGCCAGATCCAGGCCGGCGAGCAGTCCCAGCAGGGTGGATTTCCCGGAGCCGGATGCACCCAGGATTGCAAGCGCCTCGCCGGGAAAGAGCGCCAGACTGAGGTGCTGCAGGATGGTCAGAGTGCCGCCGGGGGCAGTGACCGTCTTCTCCAACTTTTTGCTATAGGCGACAGGTCGGCCTGGGTTAGAATGGCTGGACATGAAAAAATTGGTATTCCTCTTGCTGCTGATGACTTCCACACTCTCCTGCGCCCGGTCACCGGTCATTCTGATTCTGGGCGACAGCCTGAGCGCCGCCCATGGCATCGACCAGAGCAGGGGCTGGGTCGAGCTGCTGCAGCAGCGCCTGAAGCAGGGAGGCTACCCTCACCAGGTGGTCAATGCCAGTATCTCCGGTGATACCACTCGCGGGGGCCTGGAGCGACTGCCGTCGGCGCTGGCGCAATTCAAACCCGATATCCTGGTGATCGAGCTCGGAGCCAACGACGGGTTGCGGGGGCAGCCCCTGGGCCAGACCCGCGACAACCTGAAGGCACTGACCGAGATGGGCCATAAGGTCGGATGCCGAGTGATACTGATGGAAATGAGGTTACCATCCAATTTGGGCAGGTCCTACATCGAAAAGTTCCGCCAGATCTACCATGACCTGGCGAAAGAGGAGCAGCTGCCGCTGGTCCCCTTTTTCCTCGAGGGGGTAGTGGATCGACCGGACCGGATGCAGGAGGACCGGTTGCATCCCAATGGCGATGGGCAACCCAGGATGCTGGAGAACTTCTGGCCCGTGCTGGAGCGGATCCTGGAGTTGGAGCCGGCGCTCTGATTCGCGGGGTGATCTTGTGGTATGTTTGCCGGCACCGGCAAGGGCATATGAACCCCGGAGTACTGAATGAGTAATCCAAGAACCACTCTCTTCTGGATGCTGGTCTACCTGGGGGTCGTCGCCGGGGTCTGCGCCCTGCTGCACGCGCCGCTTCAGGGCGCTTTCATGACCAACTGGGTATTCAACCTCCTGATTCTGTCGGTGCTGCTCATCGGCGTCCTCATCTGCTTCCGGCAGGTTCTGATCCTGCGGCCGGAGCTGGAGTGGATCAAGGTGTTCCGGACCGGCCAGACCGGGCTCTCCCTGAAGCGGGAACCCCGGCTCCTGAAACCCCTGGCCAAAAACCTGGACAGCCATGTGAAGCACGACCGCTTCAGCATGTCAGCCCTGTCGCTACGCACGGTGCTGGATGGTATCCGGGCACGTCTCGACGAATCCCGGGAGATCTCCCACTATATGATTGGCCTGCTGGTGTTTCTGGGGCTGTTGGGGACCTTCTGGGGACTGCTGGGGACCATCGATGCGGTGGGCGGGGTAATCGGCAATCTGGAGATCGGCCAGCGGGACTTCGCCGCCGTCTTCGCCGATCTCAAAGAGGGTTTGATGAAACCGCTGGCGGGCATGGGCACCGCCTTCAGCTCCTCCCTGTTCGGGCTTGGCGGCTCCCTGGTGCTGGGGTTCCTCGATATCCAGGCGGGCCATGCCCAGAACCGCTTCTATGATGGCCTCGAAGAGTGGCTGTCCGGCGTGACCCATCTGATCGACACACCGGATTCCATCGAAGAGGTGGCGATGGCGGGGCGCCGCATCGACAACGATGACCTCGCCGAACTGGTCGCCGACTTGCTGGAAGAGAACAAGCGGCTGCGCAAGGAGCTGCTCCATGGTATCGAGGACGGCGCATAGCCGACCCGACCCATGCTTGCAAGCCGCCGTCGCCTCAGGAGCACGATCAACGTATGGCCTGGCTATGTGGATGCCCTGTCTGCACTGCTGATGCTGGTCATCTTCACCCTGCTCATCTTTACTCTGGCGCAGTTGTTCCTCTCCGAAATACTCTCCAATCGGGATCGGGAGCTGGTGGAGCTGAATGACCGGCTGGCCGAGATCTCGAGCCTGCTGGATCTGGAGCAGCAGAAGAGTCGGAAGCTCGACAGTCAGGTGAAACATCTTTCGGAGCAATACAGTCTGAGTCTGGAAAAACAGTATGAGCTGTTTGGCCAGGTGGATCAGCTGAAAGCCCTGAGTGATGCGGACAAGGAGAAGCTGAAGCAGCAGTTACGGATGATGGCCTCGCTGCAGCAGGATATCGACACCCTGCAGCAGCTGCGCAGCAAAATAGAGCAGGAGGTCGGGACGCTGGCACTGGCGGTGAAGAACCGGGAACAGCAGATCGAGACCTTGCAGGGCAGCGAAAAGACGCTGCAGGCCCGCATTGCCGCACTGGAACAGGATGCCCGGTCCACGCTGGGAAAGTTGTCTGAGAGCGCCGCCCAGGTTGGCGCCCTGAGGGATCGCACCAGGCGATTGGAAGCGCGGCTGGCCGACGAGCAGGAGCGCACCCTGCTGGCCCAGACGGAGCTCGATCAGAAGGCGGTACGGATCGAGGATCTGGTGACCCTGGTGGTGACCTCGGAAGAAGCGCTGCAAGAGGAGAAGAAACTCTCTTACGAAGCCAGGGCGCAGATCGACCGGCTGAATCGTCAGATCAGCGCCCTGCGGGAACAGCTGGACGTGATCGGCCGCGCCCTGAACCTGGCCGAGGCGGGAAACAGCGCCCAGAAGGTGGAACTCGCCGATCTGGGCAAACGGCTCAACACGCTGCTGGCCAGGCAGGTCAACGAGCTGAAGCGTTATCGCTCGGAGTTCTTTGGGCGGCTGCGTGAGGTGTTGGGGGACAATCCCAATATCCGGGTGGTGGGTGACCGCTTCCTGCTGCCGTCGGAACTACTGTTTGCATCCGGTTCGGCGAAGTTGTGGGAGCAGGGGAAGCGGGAACTGGCCAAACTGGCGGTTACCCTGCGGCAGATCTCGGAGAAGATCCCGCCGGAGGTCAACTGGGTCCTGCGGGTCGACGGGCACACCGACAAACAGCCGATCCATACCAAACAGTTTCCCTCGAACTGGGAACTCTCCACCGCCCGGGCGGTCTCCGTGGTCCGCTACCTGGCCCGGCAGGGAATTCCCTCCAGCCGCATGGCGGCGACCGGCTTCGGTGAATTCCACCCGGTGGACCCGGCCGG